>WJJU01000200.1 GCA_014729595.1 Chitinivibrionales bacterium | reverse complement strand
GGCGCAGGTTGTCGCGATGGTTCGAAACGCTCAGCAGGGAAAGACACGAACCCAGAATTTCGCCGACCGCGCCGCCGCGTGGCTGGCCGGTGTTGCCGTCACCGTGGGCGTCGTGACCTTTGTAGTATGGTTTGCCGGCGTCGGAAGAGAATTCGTTTTTGCTTTGGAGCGGGCCGTGACGGTTATGGTTATCACTTGTCCGCACGCCCTGGGGCTCGCGATTCCCCTTGTCGTGGCGGTTTCCACCGCGCGTTCGGCGTCCAGAGGCCTGCTAATCCGGCGACGCCAAGCTTTCGAGTTTGCGCGGAATATCGACGCGGTCATCTTCGACAAGACGGGCACGCTAACGAAAGGTGAGTTCGGCGTAACCGCTATCGCATCTCTTGACGAGGGTATAAGCGACGACGAGCTTCTTACACTCGCGGCGTCGATCGAAAAGAATTCGGAACACCCAATCGCCAAGGGAATCGTCGAAAAGGCGGGTGACGACACTCGCCCCGTCAAGAACTTCCATGCAATCCCCGGCCGGGGGGCCGAAGGGGTAATCGATGGCCTGACGGTGAAGGTGGTAAGCCCCAATTTTGTTGTAGAAAATGACCTTCCTTACGATTCGGAACGGATATCGCCGTTGCGCCGCGGCGGAAAAACAGTCGTATTTGTTGTAATCGACAATAAGATAAAAGGCGCAATCGCCCTTGCGGATATTGTGCGCGATGAATCGCGGCATGCTATTGCTCGTCTAAAAGAAATGGGCGTGCGCACCTTGATGGTTACCGGTGACAACAAAACGGTGGCGGACGCCGTAGCCGAAGAGATTGGTCTTGACGAGTACTTCGCCGAAGTTCTTCCCGAAAAAAAAGTTGAAAAGGTCAAGGAGGTGCAGGCGCGCAAGATGACGACGGCGATGGTTGGTGACGGCATAAACGATGCGCCGGCGCTGGCACAGGCCGATATAGGAATCGCGATAGGCGCGGGAACCGATGTCGCGGCCGAAACCGCCGACATTGTATTGGTACGAAGCAACCCAGAAGACGTCGTCGCGGTAATAGCACTTGCCAAAGCCACACACAGCAAGATGGTACAAAACCTGTTTTGGGCTACTGGATACAATGTCGTTGCCATACCCCTTGCCGCCGGCGTGCTCTATGGTATCGGGATCGTTCTAAGCCCCGCCGTCGGTGCGGTACTTATGTCGGCAAGCACGGTTATCGTAGCGATCAACGCACGGATTCTTCGGGTGAAAGAGTGATAGGAAAGTCAGCCGGGGCTTAAGCGCGCGCCGAAAAGATAATCGGTAATCTTTTGGGGAACTCGTCTACTATTACCCGCCTCGGCAACCCGGGCGGCGGAGCGTGGCGCCTCCTAATTCCCCCCCGGGGTGAACCCGGGCCCCTTCTCCCCCCGCAAAGCGAAACGGAGAAGAGGACATTAAGAGTTCAAGGATGCGAAGAATAGACGGATTAAACGCCTTTATGCTCACGTACAATATTGAGCATTCGACGAACCGGTTCCGCCGCACCCCACAAAAGCTGGTCACCAACCGTGAATGCGGTCAGGTATTTCGGGCCCATAACAAGCTTGTGAATCCGACCCACGGGCACGGTAAGCGTACCCGAAACGGCGGCCGGTGTAAGCTCACGTATCGAATCATCCTTTTTGTTCGGCGTAACCTTGACCCATTCATTTGACTCGGCGATCATTCCTTCAACTTCATCGACCGAAATATCTCGTACGAGTTTGATCGTCAGTGCCTGGGCATGGCTGCGCATCGCCCCTATGCGTACGCAGATTCCATCGATAGGGACCGATTTGCGGTTGCCAAGAATTTTATTGGTTTCGGTGTAGCCTTTCCATTCTTCCCGGGATCGCCCCCCCTCGACTTCGCTGTCGATCCACGGAAGCAGGCTTCCCGCCAAGGGGGCGCCAAACTCCGCCACCGGAAAACCATCGCTGTTCATGCATTGACCAATCGTGCGGTCAATATCGAGAATGGCGGATGAGGGGTCTTCGAGAAGGGCCCGAGCCGCATCGCCGATTGCGGCCGTCTGCGCCACCAGTTCCCGCATATTTTTCGCCCCCGCGCCCGAAGCCGCTTGGTAAGTCATGGAAGTCATCCACTCAACGAGTCCCTTTTGCAGCAGCGTCCCAATCGCCATCAGCATAAGACTTACCGTGCAATTCCCACCGATGTAGTCTTTCACCCCCCCGGCGAGCGCCTCGTCGATCACTCCACGGTTCACCGGATCGAGCACGATCACGCTGTCGTCCCGCATCCTCAACGC
>WJJU01000199.1 GCA_014729595.1 Chitinivibrionales bacterium | reverse complement strand
GGTATCGTGTCCGATCTGCAGGAGCTTGCCGCCTACGAGTGGTGTGGCCACGGAGCGCTCATCGGGGTACGGACCTGTGAGTTTCAGGATACAAAACCAGTACTCAGGCGGTTTGGGCGCACGGCGGCGAAGGCCCGGACGGCATACCTGCACTTCCTGGAAGAGGGGCTCGAGCTGAGCGATGAAGACCGGTTGATTGCCCTTCTTCGGGAAAGCAATCGCGGTGTGGTCAAGGATGACCGGCCTGAATGCTGGGTGATCGGCGATCGGGATTTTGTGCTCAGTGCTATGAACACCCAGCGCAAGCGCCTGGCGCTTCGGCGTGCGGCTCTGGAGGGGTGGCATCTGGAGTCGGTCTGCGCCAGGGTAGCGCAGTAGCAAGACGTTTCGGTCGATGCGATCCGGCGTCGTGAGCGGCAAAGCAAAGGTTCGCGGGCAAGAAAGGAATTTTGCTTTATCGCCTGTCGCCTGCTGCAGTTTCCGGTGGTGCAGGTGGCCCAGTTTCTGGGGTGCAGTCCCTCCGCGGTTTCCTGGTCAGCTAGCCAGGGGGAGAAATTGGTGTCCGCCAGCGCCAAAGCGGAGTGGGTTAATTTTCCTCCGGGGTAAGCTCGCGGGGTAAGCTCGCGTGAATCCAATACCTCGAAGCCCGACGGTACCCAATAATGGCACACGGATGACGCGAATTTGACGGATGATCGCGGATCTGAAGAGAGATTTCTATGGCCTGCGGCCAAAGAAATGGTATTTCCTGATCCGCGGGGATCCTTGGAATTCATGTCATCCGCGTGCCAACACCATTATTTGAAGGTGCGGAGTCTTACCGTGTTCAGACACACACTCCCTTTTAGCCGGCACTTCGCCAATGATATGAAATGCGACACCGTAATTGTCAAATTTCATCATATTTGACAACTAAGCTGATATATATTATAATATTTGCATGCACCACGATGTCTCCATAACCCGAAAACTCAGCCTTCGTCCTGTTCTTGAACGGCGATCCTGTTTTTTGTTTGGCCCGCGTCAGACAGGGAAGTCCTGGATGATCAGAGACCAGTTCGCCGGATGCAAGGTTTATAACCTCCTCAACAGCAGCACCTTTATTACGCTGAGCCAATCACCGGCACGAATCAGGCAAGAACTTGGGCCTGGTGACCGTATCGTGGTTATCGATGAGATCCAGAAGCTGCCGACGCTTCTGGATGAAGTGCAACTAATGATCGAGGAACAGGGGGTTACATTCCTTCTTACCGGCTCTTCCGCCCGAAAGCTGCGCAGGGGCGGGGTGAACCTTCTGGGGGGAAGGGCGCGTGTGCGACATCTGCACCCGTTTATCCGCGATGAATTGGGTGACCGTTTCGACCTGCTTCGAGCTCTCGATATCGGCCTGCTTCCATCCATCTACCTTTCCGATGAACCGTACACCGATTTGGCATCGTATGCGGGGGTGTACCTTCGAGAGGAGATTGCGGCCGAAGCGGTGGTACGAAATGTCCCGGCATTCAGCCGTTTTCTGACGGTGGCCGCTTTATGCCACGGCCAAATCGTGAATCAATCCAACGTTGCGGCAGATGCACAGGTGTCACGAACAACGGTGCACGAGTACTACGAAATCCTGAGAGACACGTTGATGGGATTCGAGCTGCCTGCGTGGAAGAAGACGATCAAGCGCAAACCGTTCAGTACTTCGAAATTCTATCTATTCGACAGCGGCGTTGCACGTTCGCTTCAGCACCGCAAGGGTCTGCAATTCGGGGCAACCGAATGCGGCGAAGCATTCGAGACCTACATCTTTCATGAGATCCGTGCGTATCTCGACTATACCGATGCTGAAGCGGATGTGGCATACTGGCGGAGTACTTCGGGCTTTGAAGTGGATTTCGTGCTTGGTGATGCTACCGCTATCGAAGTAAAAGCCAAAGCAAACGTTGCAGGCCATGATCTGAAAGGGCTGCGTGCGCTCAAGGAGGAGACCACGCTTAAGCACTATATCGTTGTTTCGCTCGAGGATTCTCCTCGGGTAGTAGATGATATCAAGATCTGGCCATGGGAGGTCTTTCTGCAGGCACTGTGGGAGGGTGAGCTGCTATAGGGCGCGCCCCCTGTTTTGATGGTGCCGGCCGATGTGAGTTTGGGCGCAACGAACTCACCCCGAAATCCTGCCCCGGACGAAAAATAGCCAACATTATACCAACCATAGCCACAAAGAAAAGAATCAGCATCCCCGGCGCGATCGTCCCGCAGCTGACGGGACGGCAGGACCTGAAACACGAGCCGCAGCTCCCACATTGACCATCGCATATGTACACAGAACATGGCTTGGAACGCGAAATAACGGTTGTAACATGCTGATATAGGGAGCAATTGCAGTGGCGAGTGTCGAATGGTGATGCGGTTCTCTATGTGCGCGTCTGTGAAAACCGCTTTTGTCTCTGTGCGAATATCGATTGTGCGCCAAAAAATCATTACCACTTATGAGTGGATCGTTTCCATTGGACCACCGCCTATGGCGGTGGGGCGCACGAAAACCGGTCGGGCACGAAGACGCGCCCTCCTCTTTCTGCACACCCTTTCAGGGTGTCCACAAAGCCAGCGCCTCTGGCGGTGGTAGTTTACTCTGCGGGGCGATGAATCCATGGAGACGACAACTTTGACAACTTGCCCCGGAGAAAAAATAAGCAACAACATCTCAACCACAAACTCAAAGACATGAATTACCATCCCTCTAAAGCCTCTTCCAAGCTCAGGTAAAAACCTCCTGAAGGCCGGCGACAGGAAGGGCGGTGACATTCTTTGCCATCGGGTAGCGTTCGGTGCCAGAATAGACCACATAGCCCCGCGTGCATTGAAGGTCTTTCATCCCCTCCCAGAATCCTCGTGTAAGAGATGGCGCGGGGGAAAGCTTGATGTCTATTGCGACAGGCGGCTTCGCACTTGATGCCTGATATAACAGGTCGATTTCGGCACCGGCAGCAGTGCGGTAGAAAAAGAACCGGCCATTGGGATCGGGACAGCTGCTAAAAAGCTGTTCGATAACCATTCCCTCCCAGGATGCCCCCGCGGTCGGGTGGCCGAATAAATCCTCGATCGTGCCAATGCCATGCAGCATGTGCAGCAGTCCGGAATCACGAAAGTAGACCTTCGGTGATTTCACCAGGCGTTTTCGCACATTTGCATGATAAGGCTTAAGCTGCCGCACGATAAAGGTTTCTTCCAGAATATCCAGATAGTGACGGCTGGTAGGAGGAGAAACGCCAAGGCTTTGAGCAATCGTGCTGGCATTCCATAGCTGGCCATGCACATGAGCGATCATTGTCCAGAACCTGTCGAGAGTGGACGAGGGCACGCGAATACCCAACTGTGGAAT
>WJJU01000198.1 GCA_014729595.1 Chitinivibrionales bacterium | reverse complement strand
GTTTCATGAGGACAGACGGGAGGTTCTGGATGCCTATCGCGCTCGATGACATCTGCTACAACAAAGCGGCGATAATCGAACGTGCCCTTCGCAGAGCGCTCGAAGAATACGCCATGGACTCAGCACTGGAAAACTACACGCACATCGATGCCATGACCCTAAATATCGAGCGGGCATGTCAGGCGGCAATCGATCTGGCCATGCACCTTGTTGCCCGTGACCACCTGGGATCTCCCCAGAGCAGCGCCGATTCGTTTCGCCTTCTTCAGGCCGCTGGCTACATTCGCCCCAACACCGCTTTGGCTCTGAGCGCGATGGTGGGGTTCAGGAATGTTGCGGTGCATGAATATCAGCAGATGGAGCTGTCGATCCTCAAGAAAATCGGCGACAGCAGGTGGAAAGATCTGGTGGAGTATTGCAGGGAGCTTGGTATTGAAATCAGGCCGGGGAGGAAGTGAGGCTGTCAGGCAAGAGGATTCCCACAAAAAGCCTTTCGCCTGATATCCTGACCCAACAATTGGCGCCTGACCAACCTGTGCAGCCAATATCTTCTCCGTTATATGTGCCCTGCGCCGGGACCGCCCGTCGAAACTTTCTCGAAAGCTGCCGGCAAATCGATCGCTTGCGTTGTAACCTATGCCCATTTCCATCTTCAAAAAACTGGCGAACATCTTCAAGCAAACTGGCGTGACAGCTGTTCTGATCGGCGGGTATGCGGTAAATGCCCACAAAGTCACCCGGCATACGGTGGATATTGACTTCCTGATCTTCAGGGATGACTTCGACAAGGTCTTCAAAGAACTGGAGCCGGTCGGCTATGCCATTGCACACCAACAGGATGCTTTCGTGCAGCTTACCGGAAAGGGGCTGCGGGATATCGATTTCATGCTCAGTGATGCCGAAACCGCTTATGCCATGTACAACACTGGTGACCGGATCACCATCGCCGGTGAACTGTTCGTGACACCAAGTCTCGGTAATCTCATTGCGCTGAAACTCCACTCGATCAGGTGGAATCCGCATAGGGAGCTGGTTGATTTACCCGATATCATCCTGCTGCTGCAGGCCAACGACGTTGACATCGAGAGTGCGGAGATCAAGGTGCTTTTCGAAAAATACGGTACCCCTGAGTTGTATCAGAAGGCACAGAAAAGCTTTCGAAGCTAGGAGCATCTATCATGCAATCCGATACCGGCGACCTGAATCTGCCGATAGTCACTCCCGTTGAACGGAGAAAGCAGGTTCTCTCCATGGACGACTTCGATTCATTCAACCAGGAAGACATGGAAATCGCTTTCGATCGTGAGGCGTACCTGAAGGAAAAGAAGAGACGGGAGGTTCCAGTCCCCTTCACTCTTTCCCGGTAGGCATGGGGTGGCATCTGAAGACAGTTGGAAGAAGGAAGGCTGTTGGGCTGAAGGCTGTCAGGCAGAGTGCACCAATCACGGAGGCATTACGATGAACGCCACTTATAAAGCGATACTTTCGGTCGAAGAGATCGTGCGACGTCTTCGACCGGCGTTCGAACGAGCGGGAATAGAGCGGGCTATTCTTTTTGGCTCCTATGCTCGCGATATCCAAACAAGACACAGCGATATCGACCTGCTGATCGTGCTAAAAACGGAAAAGCGCTACTTTGATCGTTTTGACGACCTTCGGCCGATATTCGATGCGCTGGTCGGCTATGAAGTGGAACTGCTGGTCCATACGCCCGAGGAGCTGGAACGAAACAAAGACCGGCCATTCATGAGAACGATTCTGGGCGAAGGAATGGTGATATATGGCGACTGAAAAAACGAAACAGGAAGCGCTTCGGTGGTTGAGAGCCGCGCGGGACGATCTCAAGACCGCAGCCATACTGCATGATGCCGCCCAGTATGCGCACAGCTGTTTCCACGCCCAACAGGCAGCCGAAAAGGCGCTGAAAAGTATTCTCTATCACCACGATCAGGACCCGTGGGGACATTCGGCAGCCAAGCTCCTCGATGAACTTCAGAGGCAAGGATTTCTTTCGCTACCGAAGGATGCAACGCTACACGACCGTGCTCTGGTACTCGATCGATTCTATGTCCCGACTCTCTATCCAAACGGTTTGCCCGACCTGTCGCCGGACGAGGCATATAGCAGCGCCGATTCCTCGGCGGCCGTGGGGTATGCCCGAGAGTTTCTAACGTTGGCTGAAGAAGCGCTTGGGCAGGCTTCAGGCTGAAAACGGTTCCAGCTAACAGTCTGAAAGCCTTCGGTCTAACAGTCTATCACAACTGCCTATCAGCCTAACCAGACCGCTCGGCCCTCAAAATTTCTCTGCGCCCTCAGTGCCCTCTGTGGCAAAGCATTCTTCTGTACAAAAAAAAAGCCCGAAGCGATCCCGCAATGCGCGAATCAAAACCATTCGACTACTCAGCCGCGGCAAAGAGTCTGCACAAGAGAATAGAAAAGCGAAAGCACTCCCGCCAGGAGCGCTACCGAAAAGCTCTGGCCGATGCCGACAGTATCATCCAAATGATTTCCCGCAACTACAATCCGAAACGAATATACCAATGGGGCTCCCTCCTGAATCCCGAACAGTTTGACGAAAACTCTGATATCGATATCGCTGTTGAAGGAATAACCGGGCCTGACCAATTTTTCTCCATGCGCGCAGAGGCAAGCACAATGACCGATATCCCACTCGACCTGGTGGAAATGGAGCATATCGACGACTTGGCACGGGAGTCCATCCGCACCTACGGAAAGGTTGTGTATGAACGCGCATGAACAGGTACAGAAACTTAAAGGCGATCTGCTGAAGGCACTCGAGCGGGGCGAGCGCATCGAGAAATACTATCGCGAGTTCTGCACGAAGAGGACAATGCTTAAAGACCATGACTATGACCTGGTGATCCTAGCAGAAATATTCGTTGATTACTACACCAGTCTGGAAACGGCGTTTGTCCGCGTTGCGAAATTTTTCGAAAACAGTCTCGACACTGCCAAATGGCACAGTGATCTGCTCGAGCGGATGATAATAGATATTCCCGAGATTCGTCCACGTATGTTCTCGGATCAAGCCTATTCACTACTTCTTGAATTCATGCGCTTTCGGCATTTCCGGCGGTACTATTTCCAATTCGACTATGACCGGGACAAGATGGATTTTCTCGAAAAGAAATTCTTGCAGGTCCTTGTGCTGGTGAAATCGGCACTGAACGACTACATTGAGCAGATCGACAAGCTGAGCGCGAAATAAGGCTAAAGAAGCAAGCATGCCACGAAATGAATTCCAGCTAAAAGGCTAACAGTCTTCAGCCTAATAGCCTTCTCAGACCGCTCTTCCCCCAACATTTCTCTGTGTCCTCGGTGCCCTGTGGCAATTCTTCTTGGTGGTCAAAACGATGACTCCAATAGCCCGGTCAAAAACCATGAATAACCCCATCGCCGACACCTCTCCCGCCATGGCCGCGCAGCAGCATCGGCTCCTGCGCAATGCCGGCTTTGTCAGACGGTTTTATATGTGTGTTTCGCTTTCTCGCTTTGCGATGAAGCGGTCACGGGAGAATTTCCTGTTGAGTCATCAGGGGATGAGTCGGGACGAATGGCGGCGAGCCTATATCAAAGCACTGTACGGCAGAGCCGTATACAATGACCTTTTCGGTTCGAAGGGTTCTGAAGAATGATCGATGAGCCCGATATAGTCGAAACGCTCGCGCCGCTTGTCCGGACACTCGATCTTTTGAGGGTTGCCTGGTATATTGGTGGCTCCGTTGCTTCCTCCTCATACGGAACCCCGCGTATGACCATGAATATCGATCTCGTGGCCGATATCCATGCACATCAGATCCACAGCTTCATCGAGCATGTAGAGCATGACTTTCTGGTTAACCGGCAGGCGGTCGCCGCTGCGGTCAGAGACAGGCGAAGCTTCAACCTAATTCACAAAGAGACTATTCTGAAAGTCGATATCTTTGTGTGCCAGGCCAATTTGCTGGCCGAAGAGGCAATGCGGCGAAGAAGATCGGAGATAATGGACAGCCGCCAGAAAATCTATTTCGCCTCGAGCGAAGATACTGTTCTTGCAAAGCTTGACTGGTACCGAAAAGGCGGCGAAGTTTCACAGAAACAGTGGGAGGACATCCTGGGCGTCTTGCAGATGCAGAGAGGCAATCTCGATATGGCCTACCTGAGATGCTGGAGCGATCGTCAGGGGCTTCTCACACTGCTGGATAGGGCTTTGTCGCAGTTGCCGGAGGATGAATAGACTATCCAGAAAAAGAAGGCTACAAGGCTGCAGGCTATTAGACTGTAGGGGAAGATTTTGCGCTACTATTATAGCCTATCGGCACTGAACGACTACATTGAGCAGATCGACAAGCTGAGCGCGAAATAGGGCTAAAGAAGCAAGAATGCCAGGAAATTAATTCCTGCTAACGGCCTAACAGTCTTCTGCCTAATAGCCTTATCAGACCGCTCTCACCCCAACATTTCTCTGTGTCCTCTGTGGCTAATCTTCTTCTCTTTTAAGCACAATGTCACCAACCAACGCTGACCACGAAAATCTAACCCTTGAAGAGGCGCAAGAGCGGTTCAAGCACCTGACCGAGACGCATCGCAACCGATGCCTGTGGTTCATGAACCCTTCGATCTCCATAGATATCACGCGACCCGATGCCGACAGAATCCTTGACCAGATTGCCCGCAAGGCTCCGCGGTCTGCATGGATGGAAGTGAGAAAATTGAAGAAATGGCGCTTACAGCATATCAGATAACCATTCTCAGACTGCTTTCCGAACGCCGCAGGCGAGAGGGAATAAGCTATGTTGCAGGCGGCGCAGCGCTGAATCGTGCGTTGGGAGCCGCACGGTGTTCACGAGATCTCGATCTGTTTCATGATACGCAGGAAGCACTGCAGGCGGCATGGGAAGCAGACAGGCAAACGCTCGCAAATGCGGGTCACCGGATAGAACTCATTCGCGAGACCCCATCCTTTATAGAGGCTGAAATTGCACATGACGATGATAGGGTTGTTATCGAATGGGTGAGAGACAGTGCGTTTCCTTTCTTTCCGCCGCAGGAAGACGAGCTTCTTGGGTTGTCACTGCATCCTTTTGACCTTGCGACCAACAAGATTCTCGCAATGGCAGGCAGGCTTGAACCGCGCGATTGGATTGATACGATGGAGTGCCATCGACATCTTCAGCAACTGGGATACCTTATCTGGGCTGCCTGCGGCAAGGACCCCGGCGTCAATCCTGATATGGTTGTTTCGGATGCGGCGCGGTTGCACTATTCGCAGCTGGAGCTGAATGACCTCGATTTTGAAGGTTCTTCTCCGTCTGCGAGTATGCTCGGGAAGGAATGGAAGCAAGCTGTAGCTGAAGCCAAACAGCACGTTACCAGGTTGCCCGAAGAATACCTTGGCCAATGTGTTCTCAATGCCAGGGACTTAACCTTGTACAGAGGCTCTCCGCAGCAGCTCGAAGAAGACCTGAAGCACAAGCGAGTCGCTTTTCATGCCGGCAGCATCGGCGGCGCCTGGCCACGGCTGAAGAAATGAGGCTGATAGGCTGAAAATCGTTAGTCTGTTAGATACAGTAGCTGGCGCTCTTATGCCACCAAAGAGGCGTGTACAATACTGGTGACCGGATCACCATAGCTGGTGACCGGTTCGTGACACCAAGTCTCAATATTCGCGAGTACGCCTCAGATTGTGAACGACACTACTTTCACTGGCAGGAGCGGCAAGGCGCGCTCATCGCCCGCTGGGACAATGCGCCTCATCACAACTCGCAGGACACCTTTCCACATCTTTTGCATCTCGCCGGCAGAGTTATGGCAAGTAATGCGGTCACGCTGAAAGATGTCCTTGGAGAAATCAAAACTCGCATGGGTGCTGCGGAAAGAAATACCGCTGAATAGCTTGAGTCCAGGGGCGTACAAAATCTATTCTCTTCTTCGCCAAAGGCACTCATAGAATTCTCTGTGTCCTGTGGCGAATTATTCTTGGAGGTCAAAACGATGATTCCAGCGCGAGAACTGCTGAAAGAGGCAGAAGCTCTTCCGGTTGAAGAACGAGTAATCCTGGTTGATGCATTGCTCAAGACGCTGAATACCCCCGATCAGTCAATCGATAAAGCATGGATGAAGACGGCCGGGAAAAGGCTCAAGGAGATGACGACGGGAAAGGCTCGGTCAGTTCCAGCCCAGGATGTGTTTGAAAACGCCGGAAGGCGCCTTAAGAAGTGAAGACAGTATTCCATCCGGAAGCTGAGAACGAACTCAACGAAGCGATCGACTATTACGAGCAGTGTCGCAAGAATCTCGGTCGCGAG
>WJJU01000197.1 GCA_014729595.1 Chitinivibrionales bacterium | reverse complement strand
GTCGGTCAGGGAGTCCAATCAGACTATGGTCGAAGAGCTTCAGTCGGGCAACGAAGAGCTACAAAGCTCCAACGAGGAACTTCAGTCGACCAACGAAGAACTGCAGAGTTCCAAGGAAGAGATGGAGTCGCTGAACGAAGAATTGACCACGGTGAACAACGAACTTGACAGCAAGGTGCAAGCGCTTCGGCAGGCGCACGACGACATGCGGAACCTGCTCAACAGCACCGACCTGGGCGTAATTTTCTTGGACCAGCAATTGCAGGTCAAGCGCTACACCGAAAAAGCGCGCGGTTTGATAAGCCTCCGAGAATCCGACATCGGCCGCCCCATCAGTGAATTGGCGGGGCAGGTGTTGTACGAAAACCTGACGACCGACTGCCGCGAAGTGCTCGATACCCTTATGCGCAAAGAAACGGAGGTACAGACACGCGACGGGGCCTGGCAACTTATGCGCATCCTTCCCTATCGGACGTCCGACAATGTAATCGGCGGCGTGGTGATTACCTTCGTAGATATCACCCGCCTTAGACAGGCGCAGGTATATGCCCAATCGCTGGGCTTCTGGCAAGACATTGTCGATGCAATCAACGATCCACTTACCGTGCTCGACAACGATTTGCGTGTTTACTATGTTAACGGTGCGTTTATCAAGACATTCCGGACCACGCACGGCGAGACGGAGGGCAAAAAGATCTACGACCTGGGTAACGGCCAATGGGACATCCCGCGTCTTCGCCAACTACTGGAGCAGGTCATACCCCAGAATACGATATTTGAGGATTTCGAGGTCGAGCATAAGTTCCCGGCTATCGGGCATAAGAAATTCATGCTCAGCGGAAGGCGATTCAAGCGCGCCGAGGGGGAAAATGATATGGTTTTAATGGTAATGAGAGATACGAAAGAGTGACAGGAACGTCTTATGACCAATCAACCCAACAACCATAACAACAACCATGACACCTCCAACCTTCGCCGGCGCGCCGAGGAATGCCTGCGCACGACGCGCGATCAAGTCGCGGCCATGTCGACCGACGATGTTCAGGAGCTTGTCCACGAACTCCAGGTTCACCAGATCGAGCTGGAGATGCGTAATGATGAGATGATGCGCATTCAGGAAGAGATCGTACGTACCCGTGACCGCTATGTGGTGTTGTACGATCATGCCCCCGTGGGGTATATAACATTGAATGAGAATCTCGAGATTCGCGAAGCCAATCGTACGGCGACAAAGCTCCTGGGCCACGCCCGCCACACCCTAAAAGGCGCGCATCTTTCCCGATTTGCCGTACCACAAGACCAGGACACCTGCTATAGACACCTACGCGCCGTGGCTTCGACCCATGAATCCGGGACGGCCGAAATACGATTCCGCAAAATCGACGGCGACCCTATTGTAGCGCGTCTTTGGACCGCCCGCACCTTTGCCCCCGACGTCGGCGGCGGCGAGCTGCTGGTCACGATGGCCGATATCACCGAGCAGAAAAACCTCGAAGAAGCGCTCGACAAGCGTGCCCGCGACCTCGAAACCGCCAACAAGGAACTCGAAGCGTTCGGCCATTCGGTCTCTCACGACCTTCGCAATCCGCTCAATAATATCCTTGCCGTAGCGGACATGCTGATGCATTTCTATGCCGACAGGCTCGACGACGACGGCAGACGTTGCGTGCGGGAAGTCGAGCGCAATAGTAAACGCATGTCGTCGACCATCACCGATCTGCTTCGCTTATCGCACGTCACCCGCAAAGAACTCTCGCTCGAGCCGGTCGACCTGAGCGCCATGGCCGCGAGCATTATCGAAGAACTGCGCAATACCGAGGCTCGCGATATCATGAACGTCAGGATTCAAGACGCCATGACCGCTTCGGCGGACAAGGGCCTTATCTATAACGCGCTCTACAATCTCTTGCACAATGCCTGGAAATACACCAGGGCGAATAGCGCACCTATCATTGAATTCGCCAATTTCGAGCGCGATCACCACATTATATTTTACATCCGCGACAACGGTGAAGGTTTCGACATGGAGGATGCCAAAACGCTTTTCCAACCATTCAAACGGCTTGGCACCGCTACGCGATACAAAGGCACGGGCATTGGCCTCTCGCTGGTCCAACGAATCATCAACCGCCACGGCGGAACCATCTGGGCGACGGGGGAAAAGGGAAAGGGCGCGACGTTTTATTTCACCTTGACTCCTTGATACTACGGCGCGCGTTTCCGCTCCGGGGCGGGAGAACGACCACTATGCGCCCAAACAATCCTTGCGGGGGTGCGAGAGCCGTTTTGGCGGCCCGAGTCAGCCCCGGCTAGGTTGCGGGAACACATTTTTTTGCGCGGAATCGGTCTCCGCGTGTCGGTGTGGCGTCTTTGGAAAAGACCTGAGTAGTTTCAAAGTTACGACAAAATGGATTACCGCTCATCCCGTCCGGGGCACTAACCGTCACGTGCAACCCATCACTCACCGTCCACCTGTTCGCCCAGCGCCATGTGCAACCTCAAGAGCACGGCGGCGGTCGGCCCGTAACGGTGCGCGCCTTTACCTTTGCCGGTGCGGGAGTCGAAGAATTCGCGAATATTACCGTCGTCGACAATAATCGTATACAGGCGCTCGGCCGCCTGACGCCACTGTTTTTCGAACCCGTGATTTCGCAGCACCGTCAGCATGAGGTAGGCAACAGGCATCCAGGTGGGACCACGCCACCAGTTTCCGGATTCATAGGCCGGTTCGTTGTAAGCCAGCGAAGGGAAGGGAACACCGCCGAAGAATTGATTGGGATCGAGCAGATAGCCGCCGATCATGGCGCTTCGCTTATGTTCATCGAGTGGGACATCAGTTAAAAGCGGCGTGAAACAAGCCGGGGTACGAAGGGGCAGACGTTCGCCGGTGGCGACCAGGACATCCTTGAACAAGTTGTCCGACGGATCGTAAAGCACGCGTACCAGCGTTTGAGCGAACGTGGCGGCCTGTTCCGTCAGTGCGCGGGCGGCGGAATTGTCGCCCGTATAATGCGCGAGCGACGCGCATGCGCGCACCTGCATTAAAAGATAGGCGTTTATGTCAACCGGAATTATAGGCCCGCGTTCAAAACGAGGCGTATTGCCCCATCCGACTTCCGGCGGATACGCGCATGCGACAAGTCCCCGGCGCGTCATCCGTTGCGTCAGCCACCAATAATTATTCCTTCGCAGCGCCGAAAGAATCTTTTGAGCAAATGCTTTGTCGTTTCTTTGACGTACCAATCGCCAGGCGGCCCAGCCGACCATCGGCGGATGCGATTCGATCGGCTTGGTCCAGGTGGAGCAGAGGAATTGAAACATTTTGCCGTCGATACGTATGTTTTCCGTTAACAAAAGAAGCGCATCGGGGGCCAATTGCGGATCCATATTTTCCTGCGCCAAATTTTGAAAGCAGGAATCCCACAAATAGTGGGCCGGGTAACGCCCTCTTCCGGGAAACGACGCCACACGGTTTGCGAGTATACCCGGCGCCGCGCATGCATTGGTCACGAGCGAAGTTGCGGCGCGTGCGAGTATTCCCTCGGTGCGTGCATCACCGGTTTGTATGTCGCAATTTCCCAAGGCGTTTACCAGCCATGCCCGGGAACGCTCACGCGCCCCTTTCATATCCGGCGCCTCCCCCAGCGTCTTCAACATCCGTTTCGGGTTCATATCGAGAATTTCAACCGCAAAGGCGAGTCGAATGAAGCCGGACTGATCGGGACTCACACCCAATACGCTGTCGTGGCCAACCGGCTCGAGAGCGCCCTTCATCACGGCCACCCCGAACAGAAAGGGTACCGAGCGGTCCGCGTCCCTCTCATCGAGTGTCGGTACCAACCCCGTGAACAGAACGATCCGGGGATTGGTGTTTCGGTCTTGATATTCAAAACGCAATTCACTCAATCCTTCACGCGCAAGCCGAATCTCTGCGCCCGGCGCGCCTTCAGTCTCCATAAGCCATGCATTACGCTCATAAAACGCAAAGGAAGCTTTCCCCGCCGTCAGCACCTGCTCTATCCATAAAGCGGCATGCTCCCGCATTTTCGCGGGTCCCGTAATCCGCACCAACGGTTCGGCAAAGGCGATCGTCTTTCGGTTGTAGTGAAGAAAAAGGTTTGCAATTCCCGGCTTCTCGTTGAAAGCCAGGCCAACATTCGAATAAAACGGACTGAACGAATGGTCCGAATCGCAATAATTATTATCGATACCCAGTGCGTCAACCATCACCTCGGCTCGATCTTTCACTTTCTTTTCCACCATCCCCCCCGAGCGGATTGACAGACAAAAGACAACAGACAACAGACAAAAGGTTACGGGTCACGAATCACGAATCACCGCCGACAACCATCGACCCGCGATCTCCGCCCCCCCTACCC
>WJJU01000196.1 GCA_014729595.1 Chitinivibrionales bacterium | reverse complement strand
GGGACTAACAGACCAATTATGCCCCAAGAATACTCTCGTAATCATCCACCGAACCATTATCGATACAGCATTCGATGATCTTGCGGCCAGTCGGTTCCAGATTGGCTTCGAGGTATTTCTTGAGTTCCCTTTTAAAGAATCCATGCAGCATTGCCGCTCCACGGTCATAGCCATCACTCCCCACTTCTGCCTGTTCTTCAACCCGCAAAAGCTCATGAGGAATCATGCTGCCTTCCACCTGCATTGACCTGAGCGTATACCCCAGCAACGGGCATCGTGATTTAACCAACTGATCCGATTTGAACCTCGCCATGCCGCGACGGGCCAGATACTCGCGAGAGACCCATTGGGGCATGAAACTCACTTTCCACGCGCCGACATGCTGGTTCGGCGTCAGCGAAAACCGAGTCTCGGGTGCGGCTATGATCTGATGCAGAAGCAGGTTTGCATGATCGATGATTTTTCCGGATGCGAACGGCCAGTAGGAGCCCACACCCTCACTGGTCAGCGCTTCACTTTCGGTAATACTCGGGTTGGCATGGCCGCGAGGGGCGACCAGCCGCCACAGCCACGCCAGTGCCGGCGGCAGCAGGTGCAAATAGCCGACAATACCATAAGTCGGCTTCTCCCGCGTACACGGCGGCGTGCGAATACCGAAATTACGAAGCTGCACTTCCACCGATCCCTCAACCGATCCCGGCACCAATCGTCGCGGCAGAATTACACGCGGATTCGGACAGGGAACGCCGGGCTTATCTTCCGTGTGTTCCCAAATCAAGCACGTTGAATCCGGCGCTCCCTCAATATTGAGAAATATCAGCGGTTCTTCCGGATGAACCGTTATTCGCTCCAGATGCGGATCCGTGCCATACTTTAATATGTGGTTCAATCGAAGGAACCAAGCCTGCTCCGCATCGCAGGCAACGACATAGCCCTCGTTGTTCTGCAACGATGTATGGCACATCGCCATATCGTCGGTGACCGGGTTCAGTACACAGCCGCGAGGAAGCGTCAAGTATTTGCGTTCACCGCTTACACTATTCTCTCCTAAAAGTAGCCGCCCGTCTTCCTCCCGATGAACATGCTCCAACATCTCGCTTTTGCCACTGCCGCTGGCGCCCTCGTGCATGATCGTGGTTATATTATCGTAGGGAGTCACCACCTGGACGGTCGAGGCGTGAAGCGTCACCCACTTTTCCTCCTCGCCTATCGAGAGCAAAGCGCCGTAAATACCTTTTTTGGCACTAGGCCCCGGATAGAGATTGAAAGAGAAGATCTCGTATAGATCATCAAGCCTGTTATGCACGACAACCTGCTTGCCGCCAAAATGGGTATGCCGGAAAGGAGGCGCTAAAAATACGGCGGTATGAACCGTGAATGTATCATCAAGCTGTGGAATATCAATGATTCCCTGCAAATCGGCCAGACCGGCTATGAAAAACCCGGCATTGGCGGGGGCTATAAGAAGACCGCCATAGCCTTCATCCCGTTCGAATGCACCCAGCGTGAACGCAGTGACAATGAGATCTTGTTGTTTCAGCCACTCGAACGTTAGCTCTCGGAGATTGTCGAATTTTTCTCCCTGTCTTTCTTCGAACCGTGTCTTATCCGTCGGCTTCTCGTCACCTATCAGCATGCATTCGGGATCCCTGCGCCGCATATACTCTTCGAGGTAGTTGACCGCAAAACCGTTTTTGCACCTGTTTACGCGAACTTCGCAAACAAGCTTGCCGTCAACTTCATAGCCGACGTCGAACGACTTATTCCGAGGGTTGCCAACCGCCATGTCGAGCAAGTCCGAACGCTTTCCAATGAACCGGCATAGCCGAGCGGACCGAAGAATGTCCCTCACATGCTCCGGCATAACTATTCTGTCGAAAATTTCGGTTTTACAATCGGACATAAGGCTTACCTTTCATAAACGTTCCATTCTATCCGGTGTTTAAGAGCCGGTTTTACAACGAGCCGCATTGATGCGGTCCGAACACGAGACGGTACGAACCATGGTAGCGCGCCGCCGAAAGGCCCAAACCATCCCAATCCGAAACGGTAGTGACACCATGCGACAACGAAGCACTCCGATGATTCACCGGCGGATGCCGGGCGGTGCACCCCGCCGCGGCCAAGGAGCAAAACCGAGGAGCGCTTCGCGACCAGTCGTAACCTAAAAGCGCCGAACCTGATGCACGGTATGATCGGCGACCCGTTGATATAAACGGCACTAAAACTTTTTTGCGTATACTCCAATGCAACCGACAAAGTACGGGACAATAACAATTATTGATACATGAATCAGTCGGTTCCGAGTGTGAGACCACGCAAAACTATAAATGGGCTTGGCGCCGCAATGCGGTGCCCAAAGAACCTACCACACGCCGCAGCGGTGAAAAGCGACGCATTCGGGCAACAGCATGCTCCTACGGCTCGACGGCCCAATCCATCGTTTTACACCATTCTTTGCCAATGCGGTTACGAACTTTTGAAAGTTGAATGTAACCACCAATAAGCTTCTCCGCTTGAACCCGGACGGAGAAACGGAACAACGGCAGGTGTTTTATGACACCTTGCCCCATTTGTAGGTGAAATCGCCTTACAACACACTCGAAAGTTCTGTTTAGTACAACCTATTATAAATATGTGCATAAAAAAGGCCGTCAGTGTGAAATGCTGTTTCTCACCGCCGGCCCGTTTGAAAACACGGTGCATCACCGCACCGTCTTATCTAACTTGCTAAGCTGTATACCGG
>WJJU01000195.1 GCA_014729595.1 Chitinivibrionales bacterium | reverse complement strand
GCGGTATACAGGGTGTTCTCTCCGCAGTCGGCGAGATTACCTTCACGGTTCTCCCCTCGCTTCTATACGTTGTTCTCGCGGTTATGATGATGGCACGTTTGGATTGGCGCCTGACGCTGTTGGTCATAGCCTTTGCACCTTTGCCGGCGGTTATGGCTGCACTGGCCGCACCCAGGCAGATCAACCGAGAAAAAACGTTGCTGGACCGGTGGGCTTCCATCTATTCACGGTTCAACGAAGTCTTAAGTGGGATTGTTACCGTACGCAGCTTTGCCATGGAGCATGCGGAGAAGAACAAGTTTCTAAAAAATGTGAGTGAAACCAATGGAATAATCGCGCGGGGAATTCGATTCGACTCGAGTGTCGGTGCGTCGCAAAATCTCGTAATCCTGACGGCGCGGGTGGCTGCGATCGGTATGGGCGGATATCTTGTGCTGAAAGACCAAATAACCCTGGGTACCGTTGTGGCGTTTATGGGATATGTCGGCGGTATGTTCGCACCGGTGCAAGGACTAACCGGCGTCTATCGCACTATTCGTATGGCTACCGTTTCATTAGATCAGGTTTTCTCGATCCTGGACACCGAAGCACACGTGCAAGACGCTCACGATGCACGGCCGGTACGGTCGGTGAAAGGGCGGGTGACGTTTGACCGCGTGCATTTCGCTTACGACCAAGCTAAGCCGTTACTTAACGACATCTCGTTGGATGTGCGACCGGGCGAAATGGTAGCCGTTGTCGGTCCCAGCGGTACGGGAAAGACAACGCTTATGGCTCTTTTGCAGCGGTTTTACGATCCAACATCAGGAACGGTTTCCGTTGACGGCATGGATGTCCGCCGCCTCAAACAGCATGACCTTCGGCGTCATATCGGCGTTGTCTTGCAGGATTCCCTTCTATTCAACGAAAGCGTTCGCGACAACATCGCATACGGTCGCCCCGACGCCTCGAAGCGCGAAATCGAACAAGCAGCCGGCACCGCACAGGCTCATGAATTCATCATGCGGCTGGATAAAGGATACGATACGGTGGTGGGGGAGAGGGGCGGTCGTCTGTCCGCCGGAGAGCGTCAACGAATCGCTATCGCCCGCGCCCTTCTGAAAGATCCAAGCATTTTAATTCTCGATGAAGCGACGGCGGCGCTCGACGCCGAAACCGAAGCGTTACTTCAAGAAGGGATCGATTGTATTGTACGGGGAAGAACCACATTTGTTATCGCTCATCGCCTCGCCACGGTGGTGAAGGCCGATCGTATTGTCGCGATACGAGATGGTCGCATTGCCGAAATCGGCACTCACCGTGAGCTTTGTGAACGGCGCGGCTACTACGCATCGTTGGTGGCGCGACAAACCAACGGATTATTGCTGACGCCCTGAATAGTGGGAATGAGATTTGCGATCTTTTCCTTATCAGCAAGCCCCGACAGACAACTAAAATAAGGAGGGCAATCATGCATAAGTCTCATCACACAACAAGAAAAGTCCTATACCCCTTGGTTCCGGCGGCCGTTCTGGGAGCGTGGGGAATTGCCGTGCGAATGTCAACCAAGAAACGGCACGAAACCGATGGGCGTGTCGCCGCCGTCGCCGGTGAAGCGGAGAGTGAAATCGATGAAACGGCACAAGAACTCAAGGATTCTTTGCGAGGAAGCTCTATCGACAGGGTCGAAAAGAGCATCGAAAAAGCCGTCGACAAAGCCAAAGCCAGACTCGACCGCATAGCGGCGTCAACCAAAAGCAAACTCAATTCGATCAAGGAACAGTAATCGTAGCAAAGCAGTGCGCCGAGTTGCTATTCACGTATCGGGCATTCACGTCAACCCAAAAAAAGAGAAACTCGCCACTTCGTGTGGACCCACCGCACCCACCGCTCCTCTCCGCGTCATGAAGATGGGGGACGGAAACGTTTTTAGATTGACGTGAATGCGCACCGTGAAAGGAAGAAACGAAATCGGCGGCGAAAGAAATCGGGGGAAAATGGGTGCTCGGCCGCCAAGACGCCCCCCCGCACAAATGCTTTCCGGGGCGAGCCCACGCGAAGCACCTTCGCGGCTCCCCGCCCGTAAAGTTTATATGTTTGCGGCGCGTCTATTGCATCTACGACGCAATTGCCCTCGCCGAGGGACCTTAGCCGAGGATTCGTCCCAGAAGTGTATCAGCGGCGGCAATCAGGAATGCGGCCGCCAGTGTCCAGCCGAACCCCTTGATCTCGAAGTCGGGGATCAATTTGTCGGTCACCCATAAGAGAACCGCATTGATGACGATCTTGAAGAGTCCAAAGGTGATGAAGATAAGCGGGTAGGTAATGAAATAGAGCAACCTGCCGAAGAAAAAATTAATAAGGCTGTAGACGATCGCCACAAGTATCGCGGTTCCGAATCCCTTGATGTGGATTGCGGGGATAAACCGTGCGACGGCAAAAATAACCACGGCAAGGATAAGCAAGTTTAAGAGCGCGTCAAACAAGGATGCTCCTCTCTGTCGATCGATTGTTTTCCGAGGCTCAGGATTGCAAAAGACACAGGGGTCAACGCCGCTCGCGACGCCGGTTTTCAACCCCGATTGCGCATTGCGGAATCCAGCCGTCGCCCCCCTCGATGACCGTTCCATTGGAAACGCGGCCGGCGTGAGCCGGTGTAGCACCAAAACATCGGATAAAACAATATACTTCCACGGCTTGCCTCCACGCGAGAGAAAGCAAGCCGGGAAGAGGAAAACTGGTGGCTACCGAGGCGTCTCGAACGGTACGAGGAACGTACCGTCACCTCTCCTGACGAACAGTATTACCGATTCACCCGGTTTTACATTTTGAGCGAAACGCCTGAAATCACGTATGGATCGTATGTTGGTCCAGGAACTGCCTTCCGTCTTGGCCCTTACAATCACATCTCCCGACCGCAACTGCGATCTGGCGTCCGTGATGTTCGGCGCTATCGCACTTACAACAACCCCCTGAACCGTTTCCGGTAGTCCTAACTGCTCCCGGAGTTCCGGGGTCAATGTTTGAAGTTCCAAACCCAAGTTTTCTTGCGTCTCGGGTCCTTCTGGCTCTTCGGGCTCCTGCTCGGAAGTAGGCTGCGTGGTGCGCTTCGCTATTGTGATCTGAAGCGTTCGCTGTTTTTCATCTCTTATAATAGTTACCGGTACCCGCTCGCCGGGTTCCAGCGATGCCACTATATTTTTCAGCCCATTGGCATCAACAACCTCTCTCCCCGCAATCGATACGATGACATCACCGGCTTTCAGGCCGGCTTTGTCGGCGGGCCGATCTTTTACTACATCGGCAACAAGTGCACCGCTCATGGTTTCCAATCCAAGCGCCTTGCGCGCCTCGGGGGTCAAATCCTGAATAGTGACTCCGATCCAACCGCGAATGACTTCCCCCTCATAAATAAGATCCTCCATGACACGACGCGCCATATTAATTGGTATGGCAAAACCGATTCCCATGAATCCACCCGTTTGGCTGAATATCATCGTATTGATGCCTATGACGGCGCCGCGAATGTCGACAAGCGGACCGCCGGAATTACCCGGATTGATCGCGGCGTCGGTTTGGATAAAATTCTGGTAAAGCTCGACCGGTCCTACCTGTCGTCCTAATGCGGAGACAATGCCGCTGGTAACGGTGGATGTGAGACTAAACGGGCTTCCAATTGCGGCAACCCAGTCGCCGGGTTGTATGCTGTCGGAATCGCCCAAGTAAGCCACCGGAAGATCTCGGGGAATATCACCGGTGATTTTTATCACGGCGACATCGCTCAGCGTGTCGGCGCCGACTATCATGGCTTCAAATACCCGGTCGTCGGGAAGTCGCACCTCGATTTCTTCGGCCCCCGTTACAACATGAGAATTGGTGAGAATGTAGCCCTCGGGCGAAACAATTACTCCGGATCCCAAGCCCTGCACGCGTCGTTCCCGACGCTCGACGGGGGGCTCCCCATTTTCGGGACCAAAGAAAAAACCGAAAGGATCGTCTCCAAAAAAACGGCGAAATGGATTCTTGAAGAAAAGAACCGTATCGATGCGGGTGGGGATTATTGAAACAACCGGGGGGATAACTTCCTTGGAAATTCGCACATACACATCTTTGAAACCGCGAATTTCCTCTTCCTTCCACTCGATTGGTGGATCGGATCTCCCAAATTCAATCGAGCCCCTGCGCGGCCTCTCTTGAGGAGACTGGGTATACGATTGCCTGACCACTATGCCCAAGAGTATGCCGAGCGCCAAAACGCCGAGTAGAAGTAGCGAATTGCGTCGAAGCGATTGCATGTGTGCTCCCTTCTGCAAATATCGACGAGACCATATTGCCGACGCCCGCCGCTTTCCCTCTACGGGGAATGTACGTAGCCGATATTATTATCGCACCGGGCCGGTCGGTCCGTCGGTTCAGTGTGTGCTTGGATCCGGATATGACGGTAATAAGCGCAATGGTCGTACCAATGCGCCGGGAACGTAGGGGCGGTTTGCTTAGCAACGTTTTGCATCGCACGACACCGAAATGGCATGGATGTTGCTAAGGGCAGTAATAATTGTATCCGCTGTAAATGTCCCGACCATAGAAGGAGTACTTATGAAAGCCGTACACTTCACGATTCCATTCGTTTGTGCATTCCTGCTCATGTGCCAACCCGTGCCGCTTACGCAACGAAGCCAATTGAATCTTATTCCTGAATCACAACTTCTTCCACTAAGCTCCGATGAGTATCAAAGCATGCTGAACGAGATGGAGGTGGTTACCGGTACTCGGGAAGCCGCAATGGTTAAGCGCGTTGGGCGGAGAATAAAGAGCGCGGTAGCCGATTATATGGCCGAAATTGGTTACGAAGAAAGACTCGAAGATTACGAATGGGAATTCAACCTCATTGAGGATTCGGCAATCAATGCGTTTGCAATGCCCGGCGGCAAGGTAGGTGTTTTCACCGGGATGATGCCGGTAGCCGAAACGGAAACCGGTCTCGCCGTAGTCATGGCGCACGAAATCGCTCACGTCATAGCTCAGCACGGAAACGAGCGAATGAGCCAGGCACTACTGGTGCAGTTGGGTGGAGCGGCGCTCAGCGTGGCACTTGCGGAGCGACCGGCGGAGACCCGCAGGCTGTTCCTAGCCGCATACGGACTCGGATCCCAACTGGGCGTTCTGCTTCCGTACAGCAGATTACACGAGAGCGAAGCCGATCGGCTCGGGCTCATTTTTATGGCTAAAGCCGGATACAATCCTCGTGAGGCGGTTGATTTTTGGCAACGAATGGAAGAAGCGTCGGAAGGGGGTGCCCCGCCGGCCTTTTTGAGCACACACCCCACTCACCAACAGCGTATCGAAAATCTGCGAGAACAGATGCCGGAGGCGTTGGAATACTACCGCGAGGCTACCGAAGCGCCGCCGACCGACTAATTAAAAACGCTTCTCATGAATGCGGATCCAGCCAAGCGGGATAGCGGAGCGCCGCGGGGCCGGCAGTGAGACGCGAGAGCACAAAAGACATAACGGTTTGATCCCGAAGGGATCGTACTCCTTATGCTCCGTAACGGCGGTGACACCGCGGTGCACTTTAATAGGCCCGCACGATAACCGAGTCGGTCACAATCTCCGTTACTGCGCCCTTCGGCTCTACCTGTCGCTCGTCCGAGCGAATCGTTCGTCCGTCTTCAAAGGTCACAATCACCCGATAATCCGTCGGCCGTCGTAGATAAAAAACGGCATTTTTCTCATCCCGCTTTTCTATCGAGGTGACGGATACCATTCCGTGGCCGTATTCTACCCGCGCCGCGGCGATTGCATTGCTCGCACGGTTTTGAATAGTGACGGTTGAAAGGTTGGCCCCACGGCCCAACGAATATCCAATTGCAAAGACCACTATAAGCACAAGGAGAGCTGACGCCGCAATAATAAATACTCGTCTCATGCACGCTTATCCGTACGAAAGGATAGTTGAGTCAAAAAAAACACGTCGTCTCTCACTTTCTCTTATGAATAATCCAAATAGCATGGATAAGACCGGGGAAATAGCCCAGCATTGTCAGCAGAATATTCAACCAAAACTGCCCCCCGAAACCTACTTGTAGAAAAACACCGACGGGGGGAAGAAAAATTGCGACTATATAGCGAAGCACATCCATCATTATCTCCTTAATCGGTTTCGTTCACCCTTAACAGTCATTATGCGATACAAGACCTATCTTTTCTCCTCCGCCAACGTCCGGATAATCTCGCTTACGCGTGCATGCGGCTCAAGTTCGCGAGCGGCGCAAATAGCCGCGAAATCATCACGAAGTGCACGAAGAGCATAGCGCTCCAGTAAAATTTCATCTTTTGTTCGAACGCCAAACCGGCGAAATATCGGAAGCGGCGGACACCATCCCTGCACCGCATGCTGCATTAGAAAGCCCGCGACAATAAGAGGGAGCAGCAACAAGACATGCTTCCGTCCAACCAAGCCGACTAAGAGCCCAAACAACGAGAATCCGGCGGCGTTCGCCTCCAGCATTCGCTCAATATCCCACTCGTTTTCCAGTTCGTGCAGGCGATCGCCAATCAGATCGGGGTGCTTTGCATAGTAGGCAATCGAAGCTTCGGTGCGACGCCGTATCCGTGCATTGACGACTGGAGCGGTATGGGCTGCCACCCGATTGGGGGCGGTTAACGTTTCTTCCATCATATATCTCCCTTTGTGCAATTGAGTGAAACGTTAAAAGGTGTCACCATATACTAACGAAGCGGAAATAGCAATAATTATGCCCAAGCACGAAGAAATAAATCTCCCGCTTACCAAAATTAAAGCACCTACAACAAATTCCGGCCGTGGGAATCGGCTTGGCGGAAACGAGAAGCAAAGGCGAGCACTTTATGAAACCTTGGCATTACGACGACTGAATAGCTTCATACCGCCTCGTAATCGTTCACTACGAATCATGTTCTCCCATTACCGGTATGGCGTCACCCAAAACGGCTCGTACATAAAGCATTTGAATAAATACGGTCGCGGCCACGGTTAAGGGTGCGGCCAACAAAATTCCCCAAGCACCGATCAGAAGCGTTAGCAGGACCTGTACCAGTATCAGCAAGGCGGCCGGTACCGAGGTCGTCTCCTGCTCTATGAGCGGAGTAATGAAATTACTCTCCAAGAGCTGGACAATAATATAGACGGCAATTACCCACGGCAATACGGTTGGATCGGAAGCGAACGCGACCATTATTCCCGGAAAAACCGAAAGAAGAGGGCCCAGGTAGGGCACAAACGAAAGCATACCCGCAATTAAGCCGAGAGTCAACGCCAACGGAACATGAACAATAGCCAGTCCTATGCCGGTAAGTACCCCGACCACCACCATCGACAGGAACCGCGCCAGAAGCCAGCGTCGCAACGCGCGCGCGGCGGCGTACATTACCGATTGCATCGTTTCCCGATTCCCTTGAGGGATAAGATGAAGCAATCCGCGGAGATACGGCATCGGATTAAACGCCATGAATAAACCTATCACTCCCATCACAAGAGCCGTCGTAAGAGCCGTGGCAACTCTTGTCACCATATCTGTGACACCACTGATAAATTCGCCGCTCAAAGCTCCGATTTGATCGGGAAGCGTCTCCAGTATGCGTCGTCCCCAGTCCTGCTGTCCCAAGTAGGTGCGAATACGATCAAACGCCTGAGGAAGACGGTCGGCGAATTCTATCGCCTGATTAGCTATCCGCGGACCCACAAACCAAAGAGAAAGCCCGATCAAAGCGAGGAGAACCGCAATAACAATGACCAAAGCCCATAGGCGCTTTATCGGCGTATACCGATAGAGCAAGCGCGCGACGCCTTCCAAGAGTACCGCAACCAACACACCGGCAAATGCGGTTAGAAGTACCCGAGCCGCATAACGCAGCAGATATAACGCAAGAAAGGCGATTGCTACACCCGCCAAAACAGCCAATGAGCGAGGTAGGGGAGGGTGAGTTTTATCGAGAGGCTTAGGATCCGGCATTGTGTTCGCGCTACTTCTCAGTACGTGCAGGTCAATTTAGGCAATTGTGATAAGAGCAAAGATTATGCCGCATATCCCTCCTCGCGAAATCCGACGATTCCGCGGCAGCCCTGAAGGGGGGGCCATCTTTTCGATGAGCCCCCCTTTAAATGAACAAGGAAACGGAGCGATGGGG
>WJJU01000194.1 GCA_014729595.1 Chitinivibrionales bacterium | reverse complement strand
GAGTACGGACGCCGTGACGGTACGTATATCCGGTTTAGCGACAATGCCGCGGTGATTATAAATGAGGCCGGCGAACCTCGCGGAACCCGTATTTTCGGGCCGGTCGCGAGAGAGTTGCGGGAACGAAAGTTTATGAGAATAGTATCGTTGGCCCCCGAGGTCCTGTAGTAGGGGAGAAAGCAATGGCATTGCGGTTGAAAAAAAATGATTCGGTTAAGGTCATGACCGGCGAGCATAAGGGTGCGACGGGAAGGATAATAAAAGTTTTTCCCGATAAGAATACCGCGCTCGTTGAAGGTGTGAATGTGGTAAAGCGCCACACGAAGCCTAATCCGAAAAATCAGCAGGGCGGAATCGTGCAAAAGGAAGCGGGAATTAACCTTTCCAACCTCATGCTGGTGGATCCCAAGACGGGAGAGCCCACGCGCATAGGGATTAAGGCACAGAGTGATGGAAAACGGGTCCGGTTTGCGAAGAAATCGAAGGAGTTGGTAGATTGAGTACTCAGACTGCTACAGTACCCAGGATGCGGGAGAAGTACTACAAAGAGATCGTACCCGCCCTGCAGGAGCGTTTCGGAATCCGCAATATTATGCAGGTTCCACGCTTGGAAAAAATCGTTCTCAATATTGGCGTTGGAAAAGCCACGCAGGATCCGAAGCTTTTGGATGAAGCGGTTATGACGCTTACTAACATTTCGGGTCAGAAACCGGTGGTTACGCGGGCAAAGAAAGCGATCTCGAATTTCAAGCTGCGCAAGGATGTACCTATAGGATGCAAGGTTACTCTTCGCGGTGAGAGAATGTACGAGTTTATCGACCGGTTGATATCGATTGCGATTCCTCGTATTCGGGATTTTCGCGGTGTTTCCCGCAAGGCGTTTGACGGTCGTGGAAACTATACGCTCGGAATAAAAGAACAGATTGTGTTCATGGAAGTAAATCGCGACAAAGTATCGAGCATTTCGGGATTGGATATATGCATTTGCACGAGCGCACAAAGCGATGAACTTGCGTTCGGGTTGTTGGAAGAAATGGGAATGCCGTTTCGCAAATAATAGCAGTAGGAGCTCTATTACGTGGCAAAAAAAGCACTCATAGAGAAGAGCCGCCGGAGGCCGAAGTTCAAAGTGCGCACTTATAATCGCTGCAGGAGGTGCGGCAGGCCGAGAGCGTACATGCGCAGATTCGGATTGTGCCGGATCTGTTTTAGGGAATTGGCTCATCAAGGGGCGATCCCGGGGGTCGTAAAGTCGAGTTGGTAGGCCGGCGAGGACCAGGAAGATAAGAGAGGTAAGGAGAACAGTACATGCTGACCGATCAGGTTGCCGATATGTTTACGAGGATCCGCAATGCGATCCAGGCGAAAAAACGCACCGTCACGATACCGGCGTCGGGTCTGAAAAAGGAAATCACGCGCATACTTCACGAGAATCATTTTATCTCGAAGTACGCCTATGTGGAAAGTGGTGCACAAGGCGAGATCAAGATCTTGCTGAAGTACAATGAGCGGCGTGACAACGCCATTCAGGGTATTGAGCGCGTGAGCACCCCCGGCCGGCGGAGATACAGTGGCGCTGATAAGATGCCCAAGGTGCTTAACGGCATGGGTGTGATGATCGTATCGACATCCAAGGGAGTGATGACCGACCGGGAATGTCGCCGGGAGCATGTCGGCGGTGAAGTTCTGGGGAAGGTGTGGTAGGGCTCGATATCCGTAAGACGGACTGCCCGATTCACGAATAGAAAACAGGAGAGCTGGCTTTGTCTCGTTTAGGAAAACTGCCGATTTCGATCCCGGACGGGGTCGAGGTGAAAATCGCCGAAAATGAGGTGACCGTCAAAGGGCCGAAGGGCACGATATCGCAGGATGTTATGTCCGACGTGCGCGTTGAGATTGATGGGAACCAGGTCCGTTTTGTACCGGCGTCGGACAAAAAGGCGACGCGGGCTCGTTGGGGGCTCTACCGCATGTTGGTCTACAACATGGTCACCGGGGTCAGCACCGGATTCAACAAGACCCTTGAGATCGTCGGTGTCGG
>WJJU01000193.1 GCA_014729595.1 Chitinivibrionales bacterium | reverse complement strand
GCTCAAGAGCCGTCTCTAAAACGCTTTCAAAGGTAAGTCCGCCCCCCTCGTTTTCACCAACACGGTAATAAGACCCGTATGCCGCGACGGCCAGCCCCGCCTCTCGTGTCATACTCCCCACCTCTCGCGCTCGAGCAAGATCACCAGGGGGTGCGTGAATATCACCTCCCCATTCAACGGACGCAAGACCGGCGCCGTGCGCACATCCCACGATCCGCGAGGGCGACAGCCGACGAAACGTGATGGAAACGAGACCGGGGATAAGCATGACCACAACCTTTCCGATGGGTGTTCGCTAGAAAATAATTCCGCCGGCGTTCCTTTTTCGCGAAGAAATCCGAAATCCCGACGCCCATCATCCCACGGTTATGATCTTGCTTGGTCGACTCTTATGGGTTGCGACGATTTCGCACTCATCCGCCCCCAACTCCGCCAGCCTACCGGCCGTGCATTGATGTGCGAGTGCGTTGGTGTTGCACTCCCGGCTGATATGGGCCAGAGCGATTGCGCCCGGCGCTTTGCGCGATATCCCAATCGCTTCCGCCAAAAACGAAGCCGACTCATCGTTGCTCAGGTGCGCTCCGCGTATGCGCTTTTGGAGCCATGGAGGGCGTCTTGATGCACGAAGCATGCCCACATCGTGATTTGATTCCAGCACTATTGCGTCGGCGTCGCGGAAATGTAACGCCAGCTCACCGTCGGCCTGTCCCAAATCGGTAGCGACGGCAACAGTAGCACCATTTCCAGCCTGTTCGTGCCGTAAGGCGTAACCATGGCTCCCGCCGGGTGCATCGTGGGGCACGGCGAACGACGCCACCTCGAAAGGCCCTACCACCAAGGAGGCGCCGTTGAATGGGACAAGAAGACCGGCACGGTCCAGAGCGGCGGCAACGGGATGTTCGCGTAGAAAAGACGACAGAGTATCGACATGGCCCATAAGCTTGACACCATGCCGCAACATGCATTGCAGGGTGTAGGTATTGGCGTGATCACGATGAGTATGAGTCAGCAAAACACCGTCGATTTGCGACCAATCGAGCCCGACCGCATCTAGACAGCGGGTCGTATATCGCACCCCCAATCCACAGTCGACCATAACCGCACCACGTTCGTTCCATACTGTGGTGCAATTGCCGCTACTGGTGCTGCCGAATACCTGAAGGTGTATGGTCATCGAGTCCGCGGGAAGAGGGAATGCCAATACGATTTCTTTAAAAAATATATCCGGAATCAAGGCCGGTCTTGGACCGGCCTAACGCTCCACTTATCCACGGCGGCGAAAAAGTGCCAATGTCGTACTTTATTTTGACTTATACTTCTCTAACAGACTAATTTGTTATTATAAGGTAACATTGTTCCCACCTTTCCCCTGTTGGAGGAATGCTATGCGAGTACGGTGTGGCGCTCTTATAAGTATCGGTGTCGGCGTTCTGATCTGCGCTTTGTTTATTGGGTGCGGCGTAAGCGGCGAACAGCTCGAACGAGCTGAGGCACGAATTGAAGCATTAGAAAAACGGGGCGCGCCCGACACGCTGCTGTCCACGGCAAAAATCTTGCTTTATAACGTTAAAGCCGCTCAGGAAACACGAAACGCCGGCTTGGTCCGTAAAAACTACGATTCACTCTTGATACATCTCGATCGCGCCGAAGAGCATCATGCGGCGACCATAGAGAAACTCAAGCCCTCGCTTGATTCTCTACGCCAATCTATTGCCGAACGTAAAGAGGCCCTCAAGGGTCGTCATTTGCACGTCGCCGACAGCTTGGCGGTAAAGATTGATTCGTTCGCCGCCATACAATGGCTTGGCCAAGCTATGCGGAAAGCAAGGGTACTCGATTCGCTCCTGCCTTCCCTCCACCGCCAACAAGAAACGGCGTTAAAACTCAGCCGCAAACTTCCGGGAACCTGGAAAACGCAAAATGTTCCCGCGGATAAGCGCTTTAAGGCCGTAGAAACCAAGATTTTCACGTTCCGTCCGAACGGCACCGTGAAGATAAACGAAAAAATGAAAGGGCGCACATCGGAGTCCATCCGAGAAGATTGGCATTTTGTATCGTCAGGCTCCTGGGAGTTGAAAGGTGACACGGTGTTTATCCAAGTCGTCAAAGAGAAGTGCCTGCGACAGAACTTTTGGAACAAAAAAGACGGGAAGTGGCACAAAGAATCCAAGCCGACTTATGACACAACCTATACCGACAACAAAAAACATCGCTGGATAACCTACAAATCGCTTCGTGAGGATTTCAAAAAACTCTAGTATACCATCGGATAATTGACTATACCTTCTCGGCCCTTGGCTCCGCCGCATTCACGGCCTTGCGCAACAACCGACACTCAGGAATAGATTGTTCGTTCGCGGCG
>WJJU01000192.1 GCA_014729595.1 Chitinivibrionales bacterium | reverse complement strand
TGGTTGAGTCGGTGCCTATTTCTGCGCTGATGCCGGTTGAGTAGCGGTATGATGACCGAATAGAGGCAATCACGGGAGGATTCGTAGACGGGGGATACGCTCCAAAGATGGAAGCAGTATCCCCCGTCCGTATGAGATGCGTGCATTTCACTGCAACTAAGGATTTGCTGACGACGTTCATCCCTACCCCTCTGCCGCCGACAAAACCACTCGGCAGACTCGGAACGGGAAAAAGGGTTGCGGTAGCAAACAAATGCACGAACGTACAACAGGGGTAACCCGTTCGCCTTCGGGCACGTCGGGTCTGCGCCAACCTGTTACACGAAAGTGAGAATTTGGGACGGCCTTTTATAGCTTTATTCAAAGAGAGCCATTAATCCGTCTACAGAGGAAACAAATCAAATAATCAACCGTGCGTCCTCATTTCCGGGCGGTAGCCGGCGTAGGCACCGCCCCCGACAAGAAAGCGCATTGCCTCATTCCGTTCCCTCGCCGTGCCGGCCCCCGAAGCTCATCTTGACTCCCTCACGGCCTTCATGAGATACTTACCGAAGAGCCCTATTGGTGGCGCTTGAAGTCCTAAGCTTTTCAAAATTATCATGCGCCGGAGGATATGCGTGCGAATATTGGTTGTAGACGATTCCAAAATGATGCGCCACGTACTGAGTACCGATCTCAAGGATCTTGGATATGCCACTATTCTGGAGGCGGATTGTACCGATAAAGCCAAAGAAATTTGCTCGGCTACTTCGCCCGACCTGATAATCTCCGATTGGAACATGCCGGGGGAATCGGGTCTGGAATTTTTGAAATTTATAAGGAGCAGCGCCACTCTTAAAGACACACCATTTATCATGCTCACCACCCAAACAAATCGCGCCAAGATCATGGAGGCGACGCGCGTCGGATTGCAGTCATACTTATTGAAACCAATCCGAAAGTCCGTTTTGGCCGATAAAATCAGTGAGCTTGCAGCCGCTTACGGTTTCGTTCCGCCGGCTGAGTCGAAAGCGAATACCCACGCGGCGAACGCGGTTGGGGCGGAGAGGGCGCGGGAGGAGCACACGCTGAAAGGCAAAATCAAACCTGAACACATTCCCAAAATACTCGAAGCGTATGCTCAGCTTTGGCGAGGCGAGTTCAGTGCCGTGCAACTGGAGGAGTATATGGCCGAAGAGGTATTCGGCGGGTCACTGCCGGAGAATCTCGAGGAAGTGAATTCGCTAACAAAAACTCTTCATGACGCCGTCCGCACTTCAATCGATCGAAAACTTCGTCAATTGATTCTGTGATTTTTGCGGCAATTGTCTCGATTCCGGAGCGGGAATGAAAAACGGCGATGAAAAAGCCTTGCGGCTATTCATAGAAGAATCGCGTGAACATCTCGGTGGGATAGAAGAAGACCTGCTGGAAATCGAACAGCAGGCGGAGCAAGTCCCCGATCAAACTGTCGACAAGGTTTTCCGGGCGGTTCACACGCTCAAGGGCAGCGCCGGCTACTTTGCTCTGAGTAGTATCAAAGATCTTTCCCATGCAATGGAGAATGTGCTGGGTAAAATTCGTTCCCACGAGTTGATCCCCTCTTCTCCAATGATCACGGCGCTTCTTGACGGTGCGGACGCACTTCGCTCGTTGGTCAACAATGTTGCCGAGTCGGAAGAAGCGGAGGTCGGCTCGTTTGTGGCCGCGTTGAACTCCTTTTTGGTGAATGCTGATGAAAGAACGGGCACGAAAGAAACCTCGTCGAACCCCGAAATGCCTCGGGAAGGTTTGACGGATCTTCGGTTCGTCGCACCGGTTTCTCACGTGGTAATCGATGTCGGTATAAAAGATGTGTATGAAGCTCAGCAACGAAACAAAGCACGATTTGTCGTACTTCTCGAAATCGATACGTTCGGCGATACCATTGCCAAAGATTGCGAGGAAGCGGACGTGCTTGAAGAGATTGGGCAAGCAACCTCCATAATCAAGGTGTTTCGTAACGAGGCTCGCCCGGATCTTCTTGCTCTTTGCGCATCCACTATGGATAGAGACATACTCATCGAATTTTTTGAGCTTCCGGCCGAGCGGGTGTCCCGGGTGCTTACCGGCTGCATTACCGAAGTCAAAGAAGGGGGCTATTCTCTCAAAAACGTTCTGTTGCGACATCTCAGTGAGGAAAGCGGCGAACCGCCGGCGATAAAAGGCGAAACAACAAATAATCAGTCCGCCCGGTCGCGGGACAAAACAGTCCAAAACACTAGGGATAATTTGCGGCGGGGAAAGGAAAACAACGGCGGCGGCGCGTTCGGCCAAAGCGGTAGCTTGCGCGTAGACATTCACATTCTTGATCGGCTCATGACGTTGGCGGGTGAAATAGTGCTTGCCCGCAACGAGCTTATGCAGAATGTTTCGGCGGATAATCCGACTCAAATCGCTTCCACCAGTCAAAGGGTTGACGGTATAACCTCGGAGCTGCAAGATGCGATAATGTCAACCCGTATGCAGTCGATCGGCGTTGTGTTTAGAAAATTTAGACGGCTGGTTCGCGATCTTGCAATGAGGTTCAAAAAGCAGGTTCGGCTGGACATTCAGGGTGAGGATGTTGAGTTGGATAAGTCCGTAATCGAAGCGGTGGCGGATCCGCTTACCCATATTGTGCGCAATGCGGTCGACCACGGTCTTGAGACTCCCGCCGAGCGCCGGGAAAAGGGCAAACCGTCGGCCGGATCATTATGCGTCCGGGCACGACATGAGGCGGGTCAGGTAATGATTGAAATCATCGATGACGGAAAGGGAATCGATCCGTCGGGCATTCGCAAGAAAGCCAATCAATTGAGCCTGGTCGACGAAGCGGCGTTGGCTTCGATGAACGACAGGGAGGCGTTGGAACTCATTTTCAAACCGGGTTTTTCGACGGCGGAGAAGGTGACGGAAATTTCGGGTCGTGGTGTTGGGATGGATGTGGTGCAAAGTAATCTCAAGAAAATCGGCGGGGCGATCGATATTGATTCAGTGCCCGGGAACGGCACCACTTTGCGCATAAAACTCCCTCTTACGTTGGCTATAATTCCCAGCTTGTTGGTGGAAGTGGAAGGCGAGCGCTATGCCATACCTCAGGCAAATCTCTTGGAGCTGGTGAGAATCGCCGCATCGGACGTTAAAAACAAGATGCAAACGGTGGGTGACGCCGCCGTGATGCGACTTCGGGGAGAGCTGTTGCCGCTGATAAGAGTAAGCGATGCGCTGGGAATCGATGACCGCACCTATATCGACCCGGTAACCGGAGAGCGAAAGCCGGAGCGGCGTCGACGGATTACCGATCGACGAGGGACTGAACGTGTCGAGCGGGTTAATGAAAGACGGTCCAACGATTACGATAGAAGAAAAAACCCGTTCAGTGCCGTAAACGTTGCGGTAGTTGCGGCGGGAGATTTCCATTATGGATTGATTGTCGACGCTTTCCTTGATTCATCCGAAATCGTCGTCAAGCCTTTAGGACGTCATCTCGGCGATTGTCGTGAGTACGCGGGCGCTACCATACTCGGCGACGGGCACGTGGCGCTTATTCTGGATGTGGTTGGTATCAAAAGATTGACGGGAATGAAGGATACCGACGATCAAAGCACGTCCAACATGCACGAAGCGGATACGGGCGGTGTTGTGCAAAGTGACCGGCAGCCCTTTTTGATAGTGGCGGACGGAAGCGATGAGCTTTGTGCCATTCCGGTAGGCCTGATATCCCGCATAGAAAAAATCGCGACCGGTGAAATTCTAACCGCCGGGGGGCGGAGGGTAGTACCCTATCGCGGGGGAACATTGCGGCTTATTGCGGTTGAAGAGGTGACGATGACGGAATCGAAGGAATCGCGCGGCGTCGCCTTTGCCGTGGTGTTTCAAATCGGGGGGCGTGAAGTGGGAATTCTCGCGGCGAATATCGTTGATATTGCCGATATAGACGCCGGCACGATCGATGAGGTTACCCATGTGCAAGAGGGTGTGGTCGGCTCGATCGTGGTACACAATGCGGTCACTCTGATACTGGATCTATTCGGCATAGTAAAAGCGCGGGCGCCGGAATTGCGTGTGGGATCGCCCGAAGGGCGGGAATCGTCATGTGCGGGGATCGTATTGATAG
>WJJU01000191.1 GCA_014729595.1 Chitinivibrionales bacterium | reverse complement strand
GACGCGATCGAAAGAAGCGGAGTTGACGCCTTCCTTGCGGGAATCGTTGAAGAGCTGAAAGCCAAACGGTATCGCCCGTCGCCGGTGCGGCGGGCATACGTACCCAAAGCCGATGGCAGTCAGCGTCCGCTGGGGATACCCTGTGTTCGAGATCGGGTAGTGCAGCAAGCATGCCGGATCGTGATCGAACCGCTATTCGAGTCGTTGTTTGAAGAGTGCTCGCACGGGTATCGTCCGAAGCGCAGCGCCCGAAAAGCGGCGGCTGAAGTCAGGGAGGCGCTGGTGTATGGCTGGTGGGTAGTTGACGCCGACATACAGGGCTTCTTTGATGCGGTCGACCACAAGACGCTGCTGCGGTTGCTATCAAAACGGATCAGCGACAAGCGCGTGCTCAAGCTGGTCCGCCAGTGGTTAACCGCGGGAGTAATCGAGGATGGTCGGTATAGTCCGACGGAGAAAGGAACTCCGCAGGGCTCGCCGATCAGTCCGTTGCTTGCCAATATCTACCTGCATGTTCTGGATCGGTTCTGGACGACCACACAATGTCAAACGGGCAAGATGATCCGGTACTGCGATGACTTCGTGATAATCTGCCGCAGCGAGCATCAAGCGCGGCGGGCTTTGAACGCGGTCAAAGGATTATTGGAACGTCTCAGCCTGCTGATTCATCCGGTGAAGACGCGAGTCGTCAAAGCGGATGAAGAGGGATTTGATTTTCTCGGGTTTCACTTCCGCAAGTGCGTCAACCGCAGGAGCGGCAAGCGGGTACCCTTTGTGTGGCCGGGGCGCAAGGCGCTGAGCTATATTCGTGGAAAGATCAGGGAGGCCGGCGTGCCGGCCCAGCAGCGGGAGGAGATCGGGGAGGTGATACTGCGCATAAACCGAGTTATCGTGGGATGGCGCAATTTCTTCAGCTATGGAAATAGCACCCGTCAACTGCAATCGCTGGATCATTTTGTGCGGATGCGGCTGTGGTGATACTTTGCCCGGAAGCTGGGATCGCGAGCCAAGAACGTGACGCAGCGCTTTGACCATTGGTTCAGAGACTGCGGGATCGAACCGTTCTTTCGGCACGGTCACGCTGGGAGGGCTCTGTGAATGCAGACGGAGAATGTTGCAGGAAAGCCGTATGAAGGATTCGGAGACCAGGGATGGCCGGAGAACACTGCGCGAGCGCGCAGCCCGGTGGGTGGTAGCCTGGATGGCTGACATGAAAACTTCACGTACGGTTTGAAGTGGCGGAGGCCGGCAAGGGGTTGCGCAAGTGGCAACCTACCAGACTTCAACCCTGCCGGAGCGTGTGCTATGAAGGTCGAGCTTAGAATTCATGGCTCCTGTTAATCTGGAAATTATACGATTGATGACATTATGCTTCGATAGCTTTAGCGCTCTCCGACAGAATAAGGAAGTACTAAATGGGCAAGGGAAATTCGTACAATATACTAAGCTGCTCACAATATAATTTGTCTCGCGTTGTGATTCACATTATCTGCGGTAAGTCAATCTCACCAACCATGGTCCAACAGGCATACCAACCATCTTCTGCTGAAAGGAGAGAAGCACTATGTGAAGAGCCCGGGATTTCAAATATATACCGCCGGAGTAATAAATACAAATTCCGTGAATAACCTGTCGTGTAAACACACGAATTCATTTAGTTTGTTCATTTTCTCATCTGCTTTGAACTGAATGGGGGATATCGATGAAAAATCGAACTAGAGGTATTTTGGTGTCTTTTTTGTCTATTTTATCGGCATTATCAAATCTTTTAGCACAGCCATTTGAATGGAATACAATTGAATCACAATTAAAAAGGGTAGTACCCATCCAATTGGGTGTAGAATTCGAGGGTATGAGCTATGAGGAGTTTGAATTTACAGAGTTCTACAAGATGAATTACATATATGACAATAAAATCGTCAGTTTTCTAGAGCAAGAAGACATGAGTAAATTATTCGAAAATGATTCGGAAGCACAATGGTTTACAATAGTTTTACTTGATTCAATACCGATTTCCATGCTAAGCATTGCATACTTCCAGAATGATTGGCAAATAGTGAAAATTAGTCAACCAAGGCAACTGCCACATATCTACTCATTAGTTAAAAACAACAACTCAATTACGGTTGAGTTCTTTGAGTACCTTTATCATGGTGGTGAGGATAGATACTTTGTCCATTTTAACAAAATTAATACTCATAATCTTACAAGAGTTAATGCTGTTAAGAATGCTTGCAATACAAAGCTTTTGCAAAAAACAACTGGAGAAAATTTAAATACGACAAAAAAAATATTTCAATCTTTATCCAATAAATACAGCATACAACGGAGTGGAAAACAATGAAAAATATTTTCAGTATTCTATAGATCAATGCATAAATAAGTTAAGCTCATTTCTATGAGCTCAATTTCGCCTCTGAAAAGAAGCTTTTTATTATGCCGAGCAGGATTGCTGTTAATTGATAGCCGGTGAGCTGACCTCTGGGTCAGGTTTTTCCTGGTTGGCCCCTTAAAACAAATTATGCTCGGAAAAATATAATGCGTGGTTTAAACCTCAGGTATTCAATTGACATCGACAACTTGGAATGAAGATGATCCAAGTTCGAACAGGACAAATTACGGAGTTCTACGTTTTTGAGATAATTCCAAACGCCCTCAGCTGGATTTATGTCTGGTGCATAAGGAGGAAGAAACTCCACATGGATCCTTCTGGATGCATCATTCGCAAGGAACCACTTGACATCGAAGGTAAGATGAATTGGCGAGCCGTCCCATATTATCAGCAGTTTTCTCTTTATGCAGCGAAGCAAATGTCTAAGGAATATGATTGTATCCAATTTCGATATCGGTCCTTTCCGAATCAAACTATACAGATGCCCTTCGGAGCTAATTCCAGTGATTGCGGCCAAATGGTCTCTGGTCAGGTGGACCCTCAGCTCAGGGGTGTGTCCTCGCAAGCCATATGTTCGAACCACGCCTGGAAGCAGATAGAAACCAGATTCATCAATAAAAACTATCCTTTGGCCCTGCAAATGCGCTTTTTTTTTAATGGTGGGCCAAGTAACCTTACGCCAATGCTCGATTGATCTTTCATCTCGCCGGCTTGCTTTTGTAATTGGCTTTTGTGGCGTCCACCCCAGTTTCTTGAGAATGCGAGAAACGTGGTTGGGATGGTATGAGACACCGAACTCATGCGCAATCACTCTCGGCAACCCAGCGCATGTCTACACTTGGCCACGAAAACCATATGCTTCTGCTCCATGCCAGAGGAATTCTGGTATCAAAGACAGTTGCGTTTCGGTTAGCTTTTTCGGTGCGCCTGCATGGTGCTTTGCGTCCAATGCTTTGCTACCCTTTTGGCTTGCTAATTTGCTCTATTTGCTGACTGCGGCTTCACAAACGCCAAGCGCTTCAGCAATGGTAGATTGCTTCCATCCCTTGCCCCGTAGAACTAATGCCTGCTTGCGGCGGCTCCTTTGCGACACGTTGCCGGCACACAGTGGGGCTCCAAGCGGTATTTGAACATGAAACTGCTTAAAGATCTCAGACATGAAAAAGAAAGATATTGACACATGCTATCCTTCTGCGCGGGGTGGGGGTTCAAGGACAGTATCATAACCTGAATGTATGAGAACCATACAATATCAGTAGAAAAGGATTTCGGCGGGCACCCAGCAGAGCACGAGAAACACGAGTAGCGAGTTATCGGGACGATCGATAGGCAATCGTGCCAAAAGTGTTCTGAAAGGCGGTGGGAGATCGACCAGGATTCCGCTCATGCATACCAGGAAGATTGTGTTCATCCCGGTGACTTTCTTTTGCTAAGCAAGATCATCCTTATCCAGAAAGAACCGAATGTATGCCTGGATAAAGTCTCGCAATGCAACCATCATAATCACTTCGCCGGTGCGATTCAGAAGTTCCAGAATACCGTATTGACCTGGATCGAGGCGATTTGTGTAGATGGGAATGAGGATGAATCCGGCCGCCAGGGTAAGAACATCTCCGAGAAGGTAGATGAGCGAATGCCGACCTAATTGCCTGATCCTGCTTCCTGCCATAGTGTCGAGACTCCAGGGAGAGCTGCACTGCTCCCCGATCGAGATTGATCGATCCGATAAGATCCTTAAGGAATGGTCCTACATGCCTTGGATTGCAAGCCGTGTATCACGCCCTGGGGATGGCGCTCAATCGACGTGGCCCATAACATACCCCTCTCGCCGGTTGAAGATTCAAACTTCACCCCGCGGGACGCAGGACTTTCGTACCCGGTGATTATGGATTAATTCACAGTAGGGGACTACGCACAAGCACCTAAGTGGGTGATCAAAAGTCTTTTGACACTCTATGTGTAGTCAAAGGCAAATTCTTTAGAAATCGAGCACATTTCACGCTCGTAATGTCAAATAATATTTGCTCACCTACTTAGGCTTTCACGTTGGGAATAAACCGCGCAGGGTTTCCCACGGCCGTGATGTTGTCGGGAGCCGGTTTGGTCACCACACTTCCCGCACTCACAATCGAATCGGCGCAGACGTTATCCATGACAACGGCTCCCTCACCGATCCATGTTCGCTCGCCGATTGTGACCATGAATGCGTTCTTCCTTTGACTCATCCTGAATTCCGGCAGTGCTCTCCTCGACCTCGACGTCGACTTCAATGAACAAACGGAAATAGCGGTAACGGAGATCGTCGGGCAGCGGATGGTAGATTACGACCACTACGATTGTCATCCCCAATACGGCACCCAAGCTTTTCGGGGGTTTTCCCGAGGCCATTATCCAGAAGATGAATGTGAGGAGCAGCGCTGTCCGGGTACCGCTGTATACTACCGAAGCATGACACATCACCAGCAACAAACCTGCGTAGATGCGGGAAATCGGCTTGACTGCACTTTTCTGCCAATACTACGCGAAGGGTATCCCAAACAGGGAGACCGAACCGAAGCCGTTGGCCGCACCGATTCCTCTCGACGACCAGATTCCGATATTTCGTTTCATACCTTGTTGGTACACGTAGCAGCAGCCGCGAAGAAAGTCCAGCAAGGTGTGACTCTGATACAAAAGCAAGTTCACGGCGAACCCCAGTGCCACCCGTAGGACATCACCCACCGTTCTTATGGTGCAAAGGGCAAGCAGGTAGAACACGAAGAATTTCCTGTAGGTTGCAAGCCACCACTGCGGCATGGGGCATCTTCTATAAGGAGAGACGACGAATGCCAGGATTTGCCCGAAGAAAAACGCAGCGACCACCGCAAAGAGGGCGGTGAGGCGAAAGCTGAGGCGTCCCGACAGCACCAGGGATGCGAAACAGGCAATGACCGGCTATTTCTCGAATTGTATGGTTCCCAGCCAGAGAAAGCGGTTCTGAGGAGTGACTACCAAGGCCCAGATGTACACGAACAAGAATAGGAGGTCCCAACGCCGATTCACTGCTGGTCCTGTCTTAGGGTCGAGAAAACACGACCTCCCTTACTTAATCCGCACGAACAACTTCCAAGCTATGCCTCCCTGTCGGGGAACCAACAAGAGTATAGCCGGAGATGGAATCTTATTATATATTGCTTAATATGATGACTGGGAACTGTTCAGTACAAAAATTTGGAGTGAAAGGCGGACACCATGGATCTGAATCGAAGCACTCTGAAATATCGGCCCCTTGTACTTTTTCTATGTATTTCTCCCTCCGCCTTTGCTCTCACTCATATTACGTCGGTTCCCTTTGAGTGCGACAAATCCGGAGAAACCTACGTTCTCGCCAACGATATCACGATCGCCCCCGATGCCACTATCCGCGTCTCAGCACCGGATGTAGTCATTGACGGCACTGAAGCCACAATTTCCATCGGCAGCGACGACGTCGTGCTGAAGGCGATTTTCTGTACCGGGGCCAACACCGAGATTCGCAACTGTACATTCAGGATAAGCAGGGGTGCGCGACTCACCCTTGTCGAACACACCGCGTCCGGCGGCACGGTCCACCACTGTACCGTGTATGCATCAGGACTCTACCATGGGTCCAGCGGTTACCCCCGGCTTTTTGTGCCCACCAGATCGTGTACCTACTACCAAAACACCTTTGTGATCGACTCAACGTGCAAATATGTCAATGTGATCGTCGGGTTCGGCGACAATGTCGACGACGTGCGTGTGTACCGCAATACCTTTGAATACGCTTCAACCCACGGCCGTCCCATACTCATGGATTCCGGCGCCGACAACTGGCGTGTGGAAAACAACAAACTCACCATCAAATCCAGGAATACCGGTGATTCGACCACCTATGCCATTATGTGCAGAAACGGCAATGTTCACATCGGGGGTTCACCGAGTACACACCACTCAATCGTCAACAATGTCATCGACGCCCGCGCCTCAAGTCGTACAATGGGAATCGTCTTGTCATCCAACTCGGAAGACATCTTGATTCAGAACAACACCGTATCCGCTCCCTACTATCCCATCCGCTTCACCGACATTTCCGAGAGTATTCAGATCCACTGCAATATCCTCGACAACAACGAGGATGGAGATGTGATTTCCATGTATGGATCGTCCCACAAAAATGTAATTTTCATGAACAACGAAATCACCGGTGGTGAGCAGCTCATGCGAATTTATGAGGACCTGCCGGGAGAGGGCGAGATTAAAATGTGCGGCAATGTGGGCCTCACCGACTTGAGTGCAATACAGGCTGCGTCAAGCGCTGATATCGAATTCTCGTCTTCGTCTTGCCAAACCCTGGAGGACAATTACTCAGAACGAGGCGCCGATTTGTCGATTTTGGGAAGACAGGGGTCGACAAATCCGCCCTATCTCGACTGGGTGCGTTCCCACGCCGGCATTCATTTCGTAAAGAAACCTGAATCCCTCGGGTGCTACACCCTTCGAGGCCGCCGGGTGACATCGGGCTCCCGATTTACCTTGCCGGGCATTCTACTGCTCCACAAGGCGCGGGAGTCAACGGTGCTGCCGGTGATTCAGTTCTGATTGTTTCCTAAAACCGGATCGGGGCCGGCGGTTCCGCGGATACCGGCAGGAGATCACTGACCGCTTGTGCGGTGCGAATGGATAACCCGAAGCCCCAGGCGCGTTGCTCGTTTTGCCGTTGATGCGTTGACATCCTCACGTCGACGCTTACCGGGTGGGTGTCCCTCTGAGTGAACGCAGCTTTGGCGGTCTGGAAATCTTTTTCCTTTTCAGGTCCCTCGCTCATTTTTTCGCGGTCCATGGCAATCGGGTCACCGGACTTCAACCCAATCGATGGGTGATATTGAAAACAATCCCTTTTTCGTCAAAGTGCATACCCGTCGGGACGGGTTCGGGTATTGAAAACCTGAGCACATCTCCGGCAAAGACTATGCCTGTCATTTCAAGCAACTTGAGCCGCTCAGAAGCTGCGTCTCGTCCCAGTTCATATATTGCATCGGCAAATTCACGGTCGCATCGCGCATTGAGGTTCCCGGAAGAGCCCTCGTCTTCACAACTGCCGCGGTCCTGCCCGCACAAACCGGAACGCCGCTCGTCGCCGTCCCAGACCGTGTTTCTACAACGCTCATGCACGATGCGCTCTTCTGGGATGACATAGGTTTCCATCAAATCGGAAACCGTCATCCTTTTGATGCCTTCGGGGTCCTGGTCATATCAAAACTGCAATCAGTTTTGGAAAATATCCGGGTCCTGCCGGATGTCTATGGCATGCAGCCGGCCCCGTAAATTTCATCATTTCCCAGGGCTTCATATTCCTCCATTTTGACATCCAGGCCGAGATTGCCGGCACTGCCGTTTATGCGATAGGTTTCGTGCCTGTTGAATATGTTGATGATAGCTTTTGATGTTTTCCCAGTTTCATGGGGGTCTCCACCGTCTTCCCCGGTTCGGCCGTCAACGTCATAGATCGTTTCCCAAGGGGTGTTGGCATCCTTTTCCACTATTGTCCCGGATTTGATTTCTGTCTGATAATTCAGGTCCAAAAGTGTATGGTATCGTGACAGGTCGCTTGGATTGAAATTGCCCTGGCCCGTATATTGGACATGGATGCCGATTTCATGGCCGTTAGCCTGCCATTGTTTGTACGCATTGTAAGCATTAGGGTCGGACCGAATAAACTGATTGACTATAAAAGGAATCCCACTAAAACAAGGGGCAATTTCCAGTCCATATCGCCATTTTCAGCCCTGAAAAGCGCGATATTGGCCTGTATCAGGGGCAGATTTTGAAGATTTTTCTTTTTATATCAAAACATTGACTCGGTCCGACCCCCTATCAGACCAAAAAAAATAAGTATCATGTGCCCCGAACACTTTTCGCTTTTCAAGACAAATTGTTGCCCTCACCCAATCTTCGAACGTCTTTCCATCTGGAAGCGTGCCACCACAATGGATGAAACCATATGGGAAAGCAACGTCCCCGCCCGTAACAACTTTTTATTCATGAAGATCAAAACGTTTTTTACCCTTTGTTTGAGGCTGCCACTCATCCCAGCTATCTCGATATGCTTTTGCACCTTCATACTTCATCGATGGTAACACATCATAAACTACAATAGACCCAGAATGATTATCGACAATATTATCTTGTGCACCAATTCTGGTATTGTAGGCCCATTTTTCGAGCACCTTTTGTATTTCTAATTCGTCATTCATTTGTATGCCCCCAGTTATGAGGTTGGCTGGAAATCAAAGATTTGACACCAAAACTGGTTTATGGAGAAAACCAGGGACTGAAATCGGGCGGTACCTAAATGGTGATTGGGATGCCTATCTGATTCGCAATGGTTGTGTAGAGCTGAACATCCTCTGCGGGCGTGGAGATGCTGACTACCAGAGAATACCGTGCTTCCGCGTTCCATAGTTTTGCTGTGTGTTCTGACGCCACCACCGATCACAGGATAGACCCTAACGTTCGCCCGTTCCGCAAATTCAATGGCTGTGCCATTCCAGACGTCTGAATGGATCGAGCCTTTGTGCCGATGGTCTTTCCCAAGCATCCAGCGGTTGCCGTCACGCTGAGTAATCACATTTGCATTCTCACTCTCTTCGCGGACCGCCCAGTTGAGATATTGGCGGAACTGCTCTCTAGTCTTTTCTGCTAGGTTTATGTCGAAGCGTAGCCCATGGGACTAGTAGCGATGATATTCCGCATAGGATAGTCGGTCATGTCTTGCGGACCGATCTTGCCGACGCACACGACCTCAAGCCTTTTCGGTTAGCCTTCTTCGCTGTAGCCCGAGGCTATCTTGTCGATTGCGTCGACCACGACGACGACTTACCCCGGTCTCGGTCGTCGGTTGCAGACCGTAGGCGGTGATTTGCTCAATGTGTCGTGGTTCCTTAATCACTCTGTCGAGTCGAGCGACGATATCCTCGGAGAAAATCATCTCAGTGAGTCGGTTCTTGGGGTACGAAGCCGACAAAAGGCGGGCGAGTTCGCCCTGCGGTTGGACAAGCGGAACGGTTTTCCCTTCGGGCACGGAGTCGCGCTTTACTCTTGCCGCATCGATGAGTTTGCGTAGTTCCTGCGCGAACTTGCCATGGCCGACCTTTGCCTCATGGGCTGCTATCTGCATCCCTGAGGTGATGAACCGTTCGTCATCGTGCTCAAGATAGCTCTCGAACAGGGCTTTGAGTTGCGCTGAGGTTGCCATTTCCCCTTCTCACAGATGGATTGGTTGCTTTACGAGATACCGTACATGAAAATATTACCAGTGTGGCAGCACTTCTGGCAGCATTCAATCTGGGCAGTCAGGCGGCAGCCCACTGTTGGGTAACTGTCTGAATTTGGTCAAGGATGATTGTTTGACATAAAGCAATGCTGCAGGAAAAAAGTCCGGAAACGAGTTCCGGCGCGGCTATCACATTGGTGCGCCTGGAATAGCCTGGTGAAAGGAGGATCTCTTCACCGAAAAGCCCGCTTGTTCGCTCTCCTCCTTTGAACTGTGTTGTTGGTCAGGCCGAACGATTGACCGCTGGTGCTTCGATTGTCGGT
>WJJU01000190.1 GCA_014729595.1 Chitinivibrionales bacterium | reverse complement strand
TTCATGGTGCGGTTACCGCCGATCTGTCTAAGGTAGATCCCCAAAGACCCTTCTTCGGGTACAAACGGACCTCGTGATGTTGATTTCAATGCATTACCTCCGGGTGAAAGGGCCCGGCGTTCGAGCTGAAGCGTTATGAAAGCTCTGCCGGGCTTGAACGTACCGATAACCTCTTCGACCGATTCCGCTTATTGGTAGCAAACGCAAAGGGCGGATTATTTTACCAATCCTCCTTCAAGTTTGATTATATTATCTGGGTAAGGCATTGACAATATTTTTTTAACCGTTGAATTCGTCGGTATTTCATCGTCTAACGGTGTCTCCGTTCGGCATTCACATTTGATTGGGGGTTTGTCATGACCAAGAGAACTTCAAGGCTTTTCCAAGCACTCATAACCGGCGCACTGCTGCTTATAGCCGCCGCGCCGGCATCGGCCGGCTTTCCAGTCAAAATGTCCGCCACCAACGACAGTATTCTTCAATTCCTCGGCGCCGAAAACGCTAAATTGGTGTTCATCGATAGATGGGAAGGTATGGCTCAGTTATGCTATATAGACTTTTCCGAAGATACGGAATGGCCACAGGTTCACCGAATTGAGGCGGCCAAGGGCCCCAAGGATACGGGTCCTAAGGTTCCGATGTTATCGCCGGACGGCAATTGGGTTGTGTTTTGCGACAGCGGCCTGGGGGGTGAGCATGGCGCCAAATATTCCAATAATAGTAACCTTTACCTATGCCGACTTGAGGAACAAGCTCAGCCAATACTGTTAGTCGAAGATCATGCCCACGAGCCGCGCTGGATGTGGCGGGCGAATACGCCGACCATCGTTTATCCCACCCATGCCTTCGACAAAGCTTGGGAAGCTACGGTAAAAGTTGGCGATGAAGATATTGCAAACCCGGCCGAAACAAAAAAGATTTCAGTTAACCTAAGCACCAATCCACCGCAAGTCGGCGTCCCCGAAGTGCTGTTCGACGGCGGCGGATACACCGGCGGAATATCTTGGGATAACCGGTACCTGTGCGGCGCCGGCGGCTTGGTAGCCATAATCGACCTGCAAAGTTCTGATCCACAACCCAATATTGTCGGCCCCATAGGGTTTGGCACGGAGAACGCATTCGGCAGCCAAGCCTGCAATGGCTCAATGTCGCCAAGTCAAAAATTCCCCGGCACTTTGTGCTTCCTTGATTTTGGCTCATCACACAAAGAATTCCCCGGCATAAACAATGGGAGAGCATGGACCAGTTGGCAGCTAATACATGTTACAAACCCACGTGGGGAATCGGTAAAGCATTTTGGGTTCCCGCGAAACCCTGCTTATCCGCTGGAGACCCCCGATTCCAGTCTGGCCAATTCCGTAGGTAGATGGCATCACCCGGAGTGGGCCAATCATCCCTATTATATTACCGCCACGCTTAACGTGGATAGGTCCTTCCGCAATCCCGATCCAACCTCCTTTCCTCTTTGGAAAAGTGCTTCAAACCAAGAGCGAATCTACCTGATCAATGCGAAGGATTCCGCCTATATCGAGGTTATGCGACAGGATGAGGAAACCATCGAGTTTAACCCGGGAGTCGGGCTTCATTGGCCAGGGCTGTGGGTTGAAATCCCCGCCGAGTTCGAGGAGGACACCCTTTGGGCACCGGTGCTTCACGAGAAAGGACCGGCGGTCAAACGCGGCGGTATCAGCTTTAACGGCACACGGATTATTTCACCTTATCCGATACGTACCATAACCGTTTATCGAGCCAACGGAAGTGTTGTTGAAAGAATATCGCCCGAGGGTCATGCGAAGCGCATTGTTTTAGCTCAACTCCACGGACTGTCGACCGGAACCTATTTCGTTCGTGTCGAGACTCTTCGTGCCGGCACTCAGGTTTTTCGCTATATGCCTCTCCGGTAGCTAAGAAACGATAACGGAAAGTTTGCGTGTTTGATAGATCGCCTGCGCGAAAACGCAGGCGCTTCTTCATTTTAAGAGCGGGAGCAACGAAAATCGGTGCATTCGCAAGCAATGCGGCTTGATGAATCCGCATAATCCGGTAGCCACCGACACGTAAAAGCTCCGCCTTGATTAGTCGGTACGCCGAGGCACCGGTTAGGGATCCGCCGAAAAGAAGCCAAGGAGGAAGTGGAGGGGGCATCTAGATTGAAGTGAAAATCATGCGGAATGCCGAACAAATGGTCAAACGGTCTCAGAGTTTATTATAGCGATGATACCTTACTACGCCGCCTTTGCCGGTCATCAACCAGACATTATTTTGGCGATCAAGGGTGATATTCTCGACGCTGTTGTGAGGAAGGCCGGAGTTGTCGGTGGTGAATTTTTGCCAGGTCCCATCGGGATCGATGCACGCCAAGCCGCTCCACATACCAACCCATATTTCGCCGGACGGCGAAAACGCTATGCTTCTGATCTTGTCAGGCTTATTTAAAAACTTTTGGCCCTGAACGGTGACATCCAATACCCCATGGTCGGGGTGGTAGTGAATGAGCGCCCCCCCACTCGATATCCACACGCTATTATCCGGCGCAACCGCAAGAGCATCAACCCGGTCGGCCGGTAGCTCGAAATCAAGTGCGTTACCCGCCGCATCGATCGAACCCGCACTGGAATAGTTATGCCAAATCCCCTTATCGGACCGGTAGAACAGCCCGCGGCTCTGAGTACCCAGCCATACATCACCATCGGGAGATGTTCCAACATTGATCGCTGTAGTCGGGATGGTATCCAGTAAATCGGCTTCCCAGAAAAGCGTATCAAACTTGATTGTATCGATTGAGCCGCCCCCTACCTCAAGCGAGAACACTCCACGGTCGTGCGCCAATAGCCATAGGCGCTCGCGATTCTCTCTGCCCAGCCCGGAAATGTAGCGGATATCGGAGGTGTTGAGCATCCAACGGTTATCCACGCTAAGTAGCCAGAGTCCACCATTAGCATTCACCCCCGATTCCCCCGCATTGATTCCGATCCATTTGCTGTTGTCTTCATTAACCAATATCGCGCTGACCTTCCCCGGTCTGGCGACGGGAGCCGAATTCTTTTCCCATGTTCGTCCATCGTAACGAGCCAAAACGCCCCCCATAAAACCTACCCACGGAATGTTATTGGAATCCACGGCAAGCGCACTCACCTCGCCGGCGTCGATTCCCGCAAGAGTATCGAACGGGCGCCAACGCGGCAGTATCGTAATTGAGTCCCTACCTCGCGCACCGGCTTCTCCGACAACCGTTGCATTCACCTTGATCTCCCTCGTGCGTCCCCAAGGAGCCATATAGATTCTTGAGGAGGCGAACAGCGTATCCACTACATCAATACTTCCATCCCCGCAGGTATCAAACTCCCAAATTGTAAGGGCGACATCATGCTCCGCGGAGAACACCTCAAGCGAAAATGTATCTACGTCCGACAACGTATCGGTACCGGCAAAGTCATGCCGAACCTTGACGCTAAAGCTGGTTGCGGTATTAGGATTTTCCGGATCAAGAGGATTAAGGCGCGGTGCAAAGCAGGAGCCCGGAAGAAAAATCGATAGGGCAACAAACGTGACAACCTTTACGTCAGTCACCCTCCACAAGATGGATAAAAC
>WJJU01000189.1 GCA_014729595.1 Chitinivibrionales bacterium | reverse complement strand
GAGAAATAGATTCCGTTCCGGACCATACGAAGTTATAAAACCCCTTACAAGCAAGTAAAGGGTTCCTAAGACGTACAATACCAAGTACGGCATAATAACAAAGGTGTAAATGTTGGTGGGTTGTAAATATTCCTGACTTGGAGTCACCATGATATCTAAAAGAAACAGCGCCGCAATAGCCGGCGCGGGAAGGAATGCTATACCGGCCCATTTCTGTTTCCAATTTTTTTTGAGCGAGAGTACGTAGGTAAATAAGAAGGGTGGAAAAAAACTGAAAATCACATGCTGAGCATTCAGCAGAGATGCATTGGTAAACATCTTGTCCTTGTACCAAAGATCGAATGCCGAAAAGGTTGAGAGTATGATGATGCTTCCCGCCAACCACAAAAGGCTCTTGTTGAATTTTGTTTTTACCTCTACAAATATGGAGAAGCAAGAAATGGCAAAAAGGGCTATGCAAATGGCTTTGGCAATTGGTACAAGCACAATCGTTCCTTACCGTGTAAAAACCGCGGGCTTAGCTTCGTACAGTCATAACCTCAACAACCGGTATAAGCATATTTCTGTCGGTTACAAAATAGAACTCTACGGCGGTGTCTTGGAAGTGAGATCGAAGGCCGATAAAATCCAATGGGTAAAACCAAGCGGATGTGCAATAGCCGCTGGTGTTTTTCAGGAGCGGATCCCTTTCGATTGCCAAACGCACTATTTGCTCGAGGTGGAAGGGGAGATATATCGCCACGTGCTCGATATTTTTCCATTCCAGCGATTGGATCATCGCCAGGATTTCGTTTTCTTTATCTTTGGTGAAAGATGTACCGGCCTTAGGAAAAAGTATTTCCGGTTTCATGGTGAATCTCCTGATTCCGGATAGCTATGTTCGGTGATGGCTTGGGTTGAATTGGTGCCATGTTTGCGAAAGCACTGAGTTTGTCACTTCAATAAAGAATGCGATATGGCTTTCGCCAAAGCACCATGACGCTGAGCCGTCCAGCAGATAATATAAATAACCGAACAGTGGAAAATAGAGGCGCTTGGGCGAAAAGTTGTGTAGGGCGGCACCAGTTGGAAATGGGATTTTACTATGCCCCAATTTGCAGGATTCCCCAAGATGGCCGGCGCTCGCCTATTTGAATAGGTAATTGAACCTCGTATTACCATACTATGTTGGCCGCGTTTCGAACTTTTCGAGAGCCTCCATGTCAAAAGCGCGTTATGTGCTCGAAGACGGCGCCGCTACAATCAAAACCTCGAGAGAAGGTTCTGTTGAATTCTTAGATCTCTGGGGGGGTAATGGAAGTACCCAGCTTTTTACCCTCCCTGAAGAGGTAAATCGATACGCCGGAATTGATCCTGATGGCTTCTTTGATTGCTTCGGTATTTTTCTCACATCGAAGAAGCGTTTTCCAGGAATAAAGATGTCGGGGCTCATGAAAATCGGAGTCGGCAATGTAGTTGAACTTTTTAAGCCCTACCACATTAAAGAGATCATCACGATTGGCCACCTCCCAGGCGTCGAAATGATGCACATAGCGCTCATGATTGTCCCATAAGTGCATAAGCTGGGCAACACCATCCTCGTTTGTACGATGAGGGTGGGGCGCAACGGCGACGCCTCCCTGACGGTGTATCTCGGCAACGATGTCTTCAACCGATTGATTTGGCTCGATGTAAGATTTTATATCAATCGACAGGATATGATAGCCGGCGGTGTTGTTGGTAATCTCCGCTCCGGGAATTACCAGCATTCCATATTCCCTCCATGCTCTTTGAGCCGCCCGCCAAAGCATTTCCTGATAGGCCGAAAATCGTTCCGGCAAAACGGCATGAGGATTTTTATTCGCGTTCCGAGCCGATTCAAGCGATGCGGTGTCAAGTATATGGTCCGAAATATTAATAGCGTCGAACCCCCCACGTCCATAAAGATCCACAACCTCGTCGAGCGTTAACGACCCGTCGCTATTGGTCGTATGTATATGAAAATCACATAAAATCCAGTTTTGCATTCGTTCCACTCCTTTGAGACAATCGTCAAAGTAATAATCTACCATTGGCAATGATGAGGATGTGACATCTAACGAAAATCTAACACATCGTAAGGGCAATCCGCGCTCACCGAGCCCCTCGAATCTACCGTATGCTTCTACCCGCAACGATGGACACCGCTTACAAAAAGTTAGTGTTGCTCCATACTTCCTATGCTTTCAAGGTTGTAACTACTCAGGTGGTAGGTCGTTCACACCTTTGCGCCCCCTAAATCCCCCGCGGGAGGACTTTAGGACCTGGTGAATCGATAGTTTTGCATGTAAGCCCCCCTTCGGGGGATTTAGGGGGCGTACCTGAGTAGTGACTCAAGGTTTTTGATTTTATTCTCCAGGCCTTCGATTTTCTTATCGATCCGTTTTTGTTGGCGGTTTAATTTCGGCTTAGCCCTTTCGTTCCCTTGTTGGAGCCGGTAAGCTGCCGAGGCAAGGACATAGTGAATGTCGTTTCGTAAGGTCGGGATGCGGCGCGCTGAGACGAAGTTTCGGTCGGTTTTATATGCCTGTGACCGGCATGCGCTAATCTTACGCTTCAACAACCCATACCTTTCACCGGCTTCGGCCAAATCCCGCCGCACCGACGGGCGACGTCTTTTGCGGGCGAGATGATCTACGGCAATTCCAAGACTGTCGAGTTCATCGCAAAACCCGCACCTCGTCTCATTCGGGTGGGTTGGGATGCGTTCTTTTGTAATCAGGCTTTCGGCTTTTTTTAGGATAGCAATTGCTTGGTCGTACCGCCTATGCACGAACTGGCCATATCCCATCAGGAGCAGCCCTTCGGCCGCAACAACCGGCTGTTTGCTTTCGGCGAGCTTGACGGCGGCGGCCAGACACTCCTCCCACCGACCGGTTTTAAGCCGGATCCAGGCAAGCCCGAGCAGAGCATCTTCGAAGTAACCGCCGTAACGTGGAACGTTACTAAGCGCATCCGTCGCCTTTGTTTGCCAATTATGAACTTTATCTCTATGCTCATAATACCAATAGCCCAGCATAACACGGCATCGGTTGATCAACGCCCTCTCGGTATTCGAATGCGGCTCCCGGCGAATACACTCAAGAAGACGACGCCGTGCCGCATCAGACCTTCCCGTATTCATGTCGGCAATGACCAGTGAGTGCTGTGCGAAGAGGTAGTCAGGATGGTTTCGCGCGATCTTCTTCAGCAGTTTTGCCGCCGCCGAATATTTCCCGCGCTTAATATGCGCCTGAGACATGAGGTAGTGCGCATGATTCTTCAAAGAATCCGACGCCACCATTTTATTGAACCGACGATACACTGTCGATACCGAATCGTGTCGGCCCTCTCGGTAGTGAATGGTCATCAGACCCAAGACGGCGCCGGCCGAGTGATTCGAGTGGGAGAAATGCTTTGGAATCCGACTAAAACGAAAGGAAGCCGCTTTGTACATGCCTAGGTTGAGTTGGCATTCAGCCATGTAATAAGCCGCCGCATCGTTATTGACGAAATTGGGGTATTCCGCCGTAACACGCCCGAAAATAAGGAGAGCATCCCAATACAAACCATCGTTATAGGCGTCGAATGCTTTTTGCATAAGCACTTCGGCTGTCAGGCGATGATTTCCTACCTCTACACCGAGATGTATTGAAGGACCGCCCACATTCTTTTTGCTTATCCGGGAGTGTTGATATTCGAGGGTCAAGTTGCGAGGCTTGTCGTAAATGTAGGTGGGTAAACGAAGTCCGCCGGCAATGCCTACGTGTGAAAAGCCTGATTCCCCGATACCGGCGAGTATATGCACATTGATGTTCTTCGGAGATCGATAGCCGAGCCTTCCCGAAAGCTTCCACCGCTCCCTTTCTCGCGATCTCGGTTCGCCGATAATTTGAAAAGGGTTCTCTACCGCAAGCTCGATGTCGCTCTCGATCGCTTCGTCCCAAAAGATCGACAGCAAAGAAAGACGCGCTACCCGGGGGAAAGGTTCGCCGGTGCTCAACGTTGGGGCGACGGCATTTTGTGCGGTTACGGCTAACGAGTGCCGGCCGAGAAGCGGGTGCGTGGGAAGCTCCAGACCGACCCCCGGATCCAGGCCGAAACCGATATGTTCCTTTTCCCCCAAGAGTTTCTCGCGTACAATGTTTAGATTGAATCCAAAACTCAACGATCCCCAAGGTCGCATGCCGTAAGAGAACATAAAGAGACCCGCTTCATACTCATATCGTTCTTCATCCGTGGCGCTTCCAAAGCTTGCGAGGGACGAATCGGCCGCAAGCGTCATCCAACTGAATCCGGCGGTATGGCGAAGGCCCAGTGGAAGGGTTGCACCGATATCGTGGACGTAGAGTTCATCCACTAGTGACGAAAAAACTGTTCGAAAGGACAGAAAATTGGCTCTGGTCAAAAAGACCGGGTTGTTTATAGGCGATTGCGTCGCGTTCAAAGCACCCCAGCGGTCATATGACAATCGCATCTCGTGAAGGTCCGCGGCATTCGAAGTGAGAACAAAAAGCCAGATTGCCGGGAATGCCCCGGCGCGCAACGCTGTGAGTTTAAAAAGGGATATCTCTAATACTTTGCTACCGGATGTCGAAAAGGTCGGCATTGTGGCTCATACCTCAACGGGCTGCACCTTGGGTGTTCGAGCCGGTCCTTTCGGCCCGTCTATATTCCCAATATACTACCGGTACGGCGAAGAAACGGCGGTTGTGTCGGATTAAGCTTGTTGGAAGGAGGCGGGAGATTGATTTTTCGGCCCTTGCCGAATGTCCGTCGACGCCGCCATGTCGATTGCGCGTGACGATCAGAGCGCTGGGGGTATTATCTATAAAGAAAGGAGGCTCGCCTCCTTGCGGCGCAAGCGCCGGAGACGAGCCTCGTATGAACAACAGAAATGCAGACTGTTTACCAACGGTTACGGCGTGGGCCACCACCACCGCCACCACCGGCGGGGCGAGGACGAGCCTCATTGACCTTCAGCG
>WJJU01000188.1 GCA_014729595.1 Chitinivibrionales bacterium | reverse complement strand
CAGCCGCACCGTACCATGATTGGAACGAGCGCATCTATGACCAATGCTATCGACCCAACGCGCATTCACGGATTGTCGATCCCGCCGGCTTGATACAGGACATCCACAACAATTTTCGGTATCTAAGCTTTAATTTCGGTCCAACGCTCTTTCGATGGCTCGAAAAAGAGCATCCTCGAGTAGCCGAAAGCATAATCGAGGCTGATCGCGAAAGCTGTCGGCGATTGGAGGGGCACGGGAATGCTCTGGCGCAAGCGTACAATCACATAATTCTACCGCTGGCTTCACGACGCGATCAACTTACTCAAATTCGCTGGGGGAAAGCATATTTTCGCAGTCGATTCGGCCGAGACCCCGAAGGGATGTGGCTATCCGAAACGGCGATCAATGCCGAGACGGTCCGCTGCCTTATCGAGGAAGAGATCAAGTTTGTGGTGCTGGCGCCTACCCAGGCCGACGCCATTCGTCGAATTGGAGAAGAAGAGAATGGTTGGCGGTCCAATGACCATCAGCAAATTGATACGCGTCGTGCATACCGAATATGGCTCCCCGAGGGGGAAGCGGCCGGAGGGTATCTGGATGCCTTTTTCTTCGATGAAGAACTGTCTCGTTCGGTAAGTTTCGGCAACCTTCTGATCGATGCGGGTATGCTCGGCGGTCGAATTGAGTCATGTTTCGATCCGAACGGGGACGAGCCGCAAGCTGCGATCCTGGCCACCGACGGCGAGACGTTTGGACATCATAAGCCGTATGGAGACATGTGCCTGGCCTATCTTTATGCTCATATAGCTCATGATATGAACCTTGAGCCGGTCAGTTTCGGTTATTTCCTGGCCAAGCACCCCCCGCGGTACGAGGTTCAACTGCGCAATGCGGACGCGGACGGCTGTGCGTGGAGTTGTGCACACGGCACCGGTCGATGGGCACGGGATTGCGGTTGCCAAACCGGCGGCTATCCTGAATGGAATCAAAAATGGCGTGCACCGCTTCGAAGAGCATTGGACGAGCTTCAAAGAGAGCTGGATCGAACATTCGAGCGGGAACTTGGACCACTGGTTGATGATCCGTGGCGACTAAGGGATGATTATGTTTTGCTCAAAGATGGTATCGAATATCAATCGACTGAAGAGCTTCTTACGGCCCACGGCGCCGGTGTCGGCGGTTCACGCGCTCATGAGCGAGCATTGAAGCTTATGGCCGCTCAAGCCTACATGCTCTACGCCTATACCTCGTGCGGGTGGTTCTTCGCCGATATCAGCGGGATAGAGACTGTCCAGAATCTTCAATACGCCTGCCGAGCCGCCCAGCTTGGTTTGGAAGGTTCGGAGCTTGAAACGGCACTGGAAGAGTTTCTGCAAATCCTGGACACCGCAAAAAGCAATATGCCCGACCAGACCGGCAAAACCATTTGTGAACGGTATGCCTTACCTCTGATGCGAAGCATGGAGATTATGGCCTTTGCGGCGGCGGCCACCGCGCCGATAACGCGAAAGGAGGTCCGGCGGACGATCGACGGCTACGAGACGGTTGTTCGTCCCGATTACCTCCAAAACGGCGAGGTCGTCCAGAAGGCGGATCGCTTTGCAGTAAAAGTTAAATGTGCGCGCACGGGTGAATCCGGCGAGTTCGAGGTTAAACTAATTGGGCCCGGGGCTCTTCGCATTATGGCGGTTGTAACGCGTGCCGACGGCGACCGCAAAGGCTTTCCCGTTGAGCTTACGCCCGCGGACCTGTTTGTGGGGTCGCGCAAGAAACTCACCGAGGCCGCCGTCGCGAGCCTCGAAAACGCGGTCGATAAGCTGTATCGGGAATGGATGAAGCAAAACGAGGAGACGATTTCCGCACTGGCGACGCTGAATGTACCCCTCCCGAGTACTCTTCATTGTCCGGCCTCTCACGCACTCAACGGAGAATGGTCGAGACTGTTTGAAGAGTTGAATGAACCAGGTCGCGAGAACGAGATTTTCGAGCGGCTCCTTCCGGTTTGGAATAAAGCGCGAAGTCTTGGTGTCCGTCTCGAAACGGCCGAAGCGGGAGCGCTTATCGACGAGCGCCTTCGGCGGGAAATCGGCGATTTAGCCAAAGAATTAAACGGTGCCGCATGCGACAGAATTCGAAACTTGCTTGGTATTGCCGAGCGTTTCAATATAGGTCTGTCGAAAAATCGAATTGAAGACGCCTATTTCGGAGTTTTAGACGGTCCGGTACGTGCGCTGTACGCCAGGTATTGCCAAGGCAAAATCGGCGAGGAAAAGACCATACTTTTATGTGCCCTGGGACTGGCGCGCAGGCTCAATTTCAGCATCGAAAGGTTTCCCATTTCCTAAATAAATCGGCGTATTTATAAGATCCGCAATATTTTGTTTGCATTTCATCAATACCGGAGATATTTTATAGCCCAAAGGGGTGTGGGCCCGGTAGGTTCCGCCTCTTCAAAGGACTAAGCGTGCATATTGAATTTATTCTTCTACTGACATGCAATCTGCTGATATTCCTTCTCGGCTTCGCGCTTGGCCGTTCGTTCATAACGCTCAGGCTTCGTAGAGAAGAGAATCAAAAGCGTGAGCTTGAGCTTAAAATGTTCGAGAAGCGGGCGGAAGCGTTCCCCGAGGGTCGGGACGGACCCAATAGCCTTGAAGAGCTAATTTATCGAGCGCAGATTCACGAAGAGATCGAGAAGCTGATACGCAAAGACAGGAACGACTAATCCGGCGACTCGCCGTGGGCGACGTGCGGGCATGCCGACGCCGCGCTCCTTCATCCATTCACAATCTCTCCGGTACATGCTGCGTATTCCACCCGGCAGGGTTAGGTGGGCGCGAGCACCGCTATCCCGGCAAATTAGCGGTTACCTTTGTGACTATGAACGGTTAAAAACACCGTTCCCGAGAGTTGTGCATTTTTTTTGCATAAACAATGTTACACGACGTAATACCGTGAAGCCGGTTGTAAGTTTGGAAAATGTGTGAATTGAGAAGGCCAACGGGGAGTATGGCCAAACTCAAAAAAAGAAGTGTTGACATTTACCGGCCAATTCATTATATAATGGGGGTGCGACCGGCGAATAGGAGTCTTTTTTCGCCGCGAAGGGAGGTGACGCAAGGTGATACTGGACGAACAGTTTGATGCCGATGAGATCCTGAGGGATATGGACGAGAAGTATGTAGACGAAGGCAGCGACGAAGATGACGAAATGAGGGAACTCAACTTCGGCAACACCTTCGATGAAAACGCCAATTTTGAGGATATGGCGAGCGACCTGGACAGTGCGGAAGACCTGTGGGAATAGGTCGCACGTTTAAGCATAATATCTTACTATCTATTGCTTAATATCCAAAACGGATCACAATGAAGAACGGCTCCGCGGAGCCGTTTTTTGTTTACTCTCGTACAGTTGGTTTCACGTTGACGGCGAACCACACCGGTTCACGAATTGCATCGATTGCCCGTTTTGGCATCGTGTAGTAGGTGTTTTCCGAGCCATGCACGGGTATTGACGATTGAACGGCGAAGAATCCATCGGCGATATGCGGAAGTGTCTTTACCGCATTCGCCAAAACACAAGCAAACGCGAAATCACCATAGCAGCCAAACGCAATGGGCGAAGGCAAAGCCGAAGGTCACCAGGTGGCCTCTCGGCGGTATGGATACCCGACGGTGACGGGTTACAAAGGAAACTCATTTTTTCGCAGGACCATTGAAGACAGAGCATATTCAGCACTATGGCTTCAAAGAAACGCACGCTCGCGTACTTTATCTCCGACGCGCATCTTGGCACCCGCCTCACGGGCTTCGATCAACGCGAGACCGAATTGCCGGCGTTCCTTCGTGAGCTGACGGACACGGCGTCGCATCTTTTTATTGTCGGCGACCTCTTTGACTTCTGGATTGAGTACGCCCATGCCGTCCGCCCCGTGTTCTTTCCCGTTCTCCACGAACTTCGCCTTTTGGTGGAACACGGCGTCGAAGTGCATTACCTTGCCGGCAATCATGATTTCGCTCTCGGTTCTTTTCTCAACCAAGCGATCGGCATACACCTCCATCCCGCGCACCTCGATATCGAGCTTCAGGGCAAAAAGGTGCACCTATATCACGGCGACGGTCTCTTGAGAAGAGATGTGGGGTATCGGTTGCTGCGGCGAATACTGAGGAACCGTTTTAACCAACGCCTCTATAAACTGCTTCACCCCAACATTGGTGTACCCTTGGCTCTTTTCTTTTCGAGGTCCAGCCGTCACTATATGGAGTCGAGTGCGCAAAAAATTCCACTCGACGAGTATCGAGGTTGGGCGCGACAACGCCTTGATGCGGGAAGCGATATAGTCGTATTGGGCCACACGCACCACCCGGAGATCAGCGATTATGGGGGCCGTCGGTACTGTAACACCGGCGAATGGATTCGTCGATATACCTATGCGTGCATGGAAAACGGCGAGATCACGCTCTGGCGCCGCATTCCGGGCGCCGCACCTATGCCCATTCAGTTCTCAGCCACGAAATAGCGCTTCAGGGCCTTATACGTATCGGACAGCGCCTGTGAAATGACTTTTGTTTCCCCGACGACAGGCATAAAATTCGTATCGCCGCTCCAGCGGGGGACAATGTGCAGGTGAATATGCTGATCGATACCAGCGCCGGCCACGCGCTCGATATTCATGCCGATATTGAATCCGTCGGGATGGAAAGCCGCTTTCAACGCGGCTTTTGATTTCATGGTAAGCCGCCAAAGCTCCAACGAACTCTCATCGTCAAGCGTTGCGGGGTCGGACGTATGCGTGTAGGGGACAATCATCAAATGTCCATTGTTGTAGGGATAGAGATTTTGGAGAACATAGCAGCGCTTTCCCCGGTAAAGGATCAAACCCTCCTCGTCATCAGCGCCTTGCGGCTTGCGGCAAAAAACGCATCCATCATCGTTCTTGTCGATTCCGGCGATATAGGTCATTCGCCACGGAGCCCATATTTGATTCATAGTCACTTTCCTGCTTTATCGCAAATTAACGAGTTACACTGCTTCGGAATGTTTCCGCCCTCGAAAACCACAAAGACGACGAGCGCATCAAGTGGTACGAGCGCCTCTGTTACCCCGGCACCCGCCATGTCCGTACTGTTGGAGAACCGGGGATGTGATCCCCGACGGCAGGTTGTATACGGAACATAAACTAAAGTAGTATTCGGGCGGGTTTGTATTGACCGCGCACAATGCCGACTGGGAGTTAAAATAGTATTTTTGATTTTTCCCAGTCGGCAATGTGTCCAACCGCCACCGACATTAACGAGTTATCTTCGGCATGACCCGGTGACTGAAAGGAAATACCGTGAGCTATTTTCAAGCACTCATCCTTGGCGCGATCCAGGGCCTGACGGAATTTCTTCCCGTCTCATCTTCCGGACATTTGGTCTTGGGCCAAGCGCTTTTTGGTGTCACCACCGATGCGATCACTTTCGACATTTTCGTACATTTCGGCACACTCATGGCGGTGCTCATCGTTTTTCATCGTCAGATCACCCAGCTTGGCGCGGGAGTGCTGCGCGATATTCGAGCGGTTTCCCGGGGTTCGCTCACACCACTCCAGACCGTTCGACAATCTCAGGAATCCCGTTTCGCCGTAGCAGTCATAATCGGTACCATCCCGGCGGTTCTCGTCGGCTTTTTCCTCAAAGATACAATCGAAGGGCTTTTCGCTTCCGTCGTCTCGGTACTGGGTGCACTTATATTCACCGGTTCATTGCTGCTCGCCACATTTTTCGTTCGATACAACACAAAATCGATCACCCCTCATAACGGCTTGCTGGTGGGTATGGCGCAAGCGCTTGCGATCATACCCGGCATTTCACGTTCGGGATCGACTATCGCCACCGGTCTTTTCGCCGGTATCGATCGTGAGCAAGCCGGGGTTTTTTCTTTCCTGCTTGCCATACCCGCCATAATCGGCGCTACTCTGCTTGAATTTATCGATCTCGTCACGGAAGGCGGATTCGGGCATGTCTCTTGGGGCCCGGTCCTTGCCGGCACCGCGGTCGCTTTCATCTCCGGCTGGTGGTCGCTCATAATACTGATGCGCGTGGTGCGCCGCGGGCGAATCGGTTGGTTCGGCTTCTACTGCCTTGCCGTAGCCGGTATCGGCTTGGCCCTACATTTGTAAGGGGATGCCGGGTTCGTGAGCTTGCCCCAACGCCCGTAAAGAATCACCGCGTCGAACACGGCAATCAAAGAGGGATAATGCTTTGCATGCAATTTGTAGTACCGGATCTCGCTACTTTTTCCGATACGCCGTACTTCGTTCAGCCCGGATCGGCTCGAATCGATCGTATAACCCAAAAATGTTCTCGGTCGCCCCAAGGATTAGATAGCCGCCGTCGCTGAGCATACGATGAAACTGCTCTATGATTCGCGTTCTGGTTGACTGATCGAAATAGATGAGCATGTTTCGGCAGAAGATTACGTCGAAGGCGCCGAGGAAGGTAAACGATTCGATAAAATTCACTCGTCGGAATTCGACAAGCTTCTTGATCTGATCCTTTACTATCCAAGTATTGCCTTCATGCGTAAAATACGTAGCTTTTTGCAAATCGCTTAGTCCGCGGCCGATCTCCAATGCTGAATACTCGCCCGCAACCGCCTTAGCCAGCGCACGCGACGATACATCGGCGGCGACAATTGCGATGTCGGAAGGGATAACCCCTTCATTTGATTGATGGTGGCGGAAAAAGTCATTGATGATGATCGACAACGTATACGGTTCTTGACCGGTCGACGCGCCGGCCGAGAGAATGGCCGCTTTTGCTCCTCTTCTTCCAAATGGTCGTGTCTTTCGTTCCAGGATAATCCGATGAAGTTTCGGCAGTATGGCGCCGCGAAAGAGCGAAAACGGATGGCCGTCGCGAAAAAAGGAAGTTTCATTGGTGGTAATTGAGGTAATAATGCGATCGCGCAGGCGCCCGTCAGCACAGCAAGACACGCAATGCGCGAACTCCGCAAAATCTTTGCATCCCTGTTCAACCGCGACGGGTTCCAGTCTTTGGCGCACAAGGTACTGCTTGTCGTCCCCCAAAGCGATGCCGCAGATTTGGTGTATATACTTACGCAAAAGATCGAAATCGTGTACAGAGAGCTCCATGGCTCCCGCCTCCTCTTATTTTCTTTCATTCACAATGCGCGCAATGACGGCGGGGATGTTGTCCAGAGGAACGACGTGGTCTACATATCCCGTCGCCACGGCGCTTCCGGGCATACCCCACACTACCGAACTCGCTTCATCTTGAGCAATAATATGCGCACCGGCACGGTTGATCGCACGAAGGCTGTCCGCACCGTCTTTTCCCATCCCTGTCATGATTGCCGCGACGAATCGTCCCCCCAGCACTTCCGGAGCCGATCGAAAGAGTACGTCGACCGACGGCCTGCACCCGTTTTGCGGCGGATGTTGATTAAGTGCAATTATCGGCTTTCCCCCAATGCCTCGGCGAAGTACCATGTGACGCCCGCCGGGGGCGATGTATACCGTTTCCCGTTCAACGACATCCCCTTCGCGAGCCTCTTTTACCGTATGAAGGCAGCGTTTGTTGAGACTCTCCGCAAGCGAGGTGGTAAATGTTTCGGGCATGTGCTGAACAATGAGCGTAGGAACCGTAACTTTTTTGCACAGGTCCGGCATTATCCTTGTGAGCGCCTTCGGCCCCCCCGTCGACACACCAATCAACAGGGCTTTAATTTCTTCGGTCGCGGGCGTCGTTTTGCGCGGAGCCCTCGCCACACTGTCCGGCAAAGCGGCAACTCGACCACTTAGGCTCTTACGTGAAGCGAAATAATGAATTTTCGGCAACAAACTTGCCTTGAGGCGCTGAACACTGTCGACCTCGGAGGTTCCTTGCGGTTTGGCGACAAAGTCGAAAGCGCCAAGTTCAAGAGCCCGAATAGTTATATCGGCACCTTTGCGGGTGTACGCCGAGAGCATTATCACCCCGATCTCGCCGCCGCCCCGTTCGCGCTCGATCTTCTTAATCTCCGTAAGCGTCTGAAGTCCGTTCATCTCGGGCATTTCAACATCGAGGGTAACCAGATCCGGTGGTGATCTTTGAATGTGCTCCAGGGCCTTGGCTCCGTTACGAACCGATCCGGCGACGTGTATGCCCGCTTCCTTTTCGAGGGCATCGGTGACCACGTGGCGAAAAATCAACGAGTCATCGACGATGAGAACCGAGAGGTTATCGGACATTTCGCCGCCTCCTTCCGGGGCTCCACGATACCGGCCGACGCGGAGTGCGTCGGAATACCGAGAGCCTCATAAAACAGCCAATCGCGCACTTTGCCCGACGCACAACCCCGAACGTCGGTGTCGGCCGAGCACCCGAATGCGATATGCATCTTGGCGATGCTACCTACTTTGAAGTTCGAAAAAACTACACCTTGAATCTTCCAACCATCTCTCTAAGCTTCCCGGCCATCTCCGCCAGATCGGCGGACGAAGTGTTAACCTGTTGCGCCCCTTTATTGGAATCTTCGGCCGCCCGGCTTACACCGGATATATTCGACGCTACGTCACGTGCTCCCTTTGCCGCTTCACCGGAATTGCGTGACATATCGTTGGTTCCTTTGGCCACCTCGGCGATCGAGTTGGCAATATTGGCGGCTCCCGACGATGCCTGGGTAACATTCGACGATATGTCATTGGCGGCACTGGTCTGTTGCTGAACCGATTCGGTGATTACCCTCACAGAATCACCGATCTTTTGGATTATCGTTGAAACATCCCCGATCACATTGACCGCTTCAGAGGCATTATCCTGCATTCCGACTATGCGCGAAGTAATATCTTCGGCCGCCTGAGCACTTTGATTGGCAAGTTCTTTGATTTCGTTGGCGACAACGGCGAATCCTTTGCCGGCTTCTCCCGCGGACGCAGCTTCGATGGTGGCGTTGAGCGCCAGAAGATTGGTCTGCTCGGCTATCCGCTTGATCACGTCTGTGACTTTGCCGATCTCCTTTGCTGCATCCCCCAGCTTATCCATAGTACCGGTAGCGCCCCGGGCCATATTGGTGGCTCTATCCGAAACCCCCCGTGCATCCTCCGCATTGCTGCCGATATCATTGATCGACACCGAAAGCTCCTCGACCGCACTCGAAACGGCATTCATGTTCTGCGACATCTGCTCCGCCGCCGAGGCGACGCTGTTGGCATTGACATTCATCTCTTCGGCCGCCGAGGCCATTGTGTTGATATTGGTGGACATCTGCTCGGTTGTACTCGACACCGTATTTGCCTGTGTCGTCATCTCTTCCGAATTGCTCAAAAGCTGCGCCGACACCGCGCTGAGTTCCTCCGAAGCCCCGGCTAGTGTCTGAGTCGTTTCGATTATCCGTTGCATTATTGTCTG
>WJJU01000187.1 GCA_014729595.1 Chitinivibrionales bacterium | reverse complement strand
GTTCACACGCAACGCCGGAAAAACGACCCGGTCAAGTAATCGCTTAAGCCCGTCCCCGCTACCGTCGGAAAGTTCAATCCGCTTGTTCATCGCACATTATCGCAATTCATATTTGTAATACGCCGCGCATGATCCCTCGCTCGACACCATGCACGGCCCTTGCGGGCTTTGCGGTGTACATGTTTCGGCGAAAAGAGCACAATCGCTCGGCCGAATTCGCCCCTTGAGCACTTCGCCGCATCGACAGGTGTTCCGTATCCGCTCTTCCGCCACCTCTATCCCCAGTTTTCGGACGGCGTCAAAACGCCTATACCGTTCACAAAACGCCAAACCGCTGCCGGGTATCATACCGATTCCGCGCCAGAATGCATCGACGGGCACGAATACCCGCTCCATCAATCTTCGCGCATGAGGATTGCCCCCAGGACGTACAACCCGGGAGTACCAATTCTCTACGCCGGCCCGCCTTTCGGCCACCATACCTGAAACCGAATGAATCGCACCCAAGATATCTAGAGGCTCGAACCCGGCTATAGCGGCGGGAATACCGGCGTTCACCACGAAACCGTAGGGTTCAACTCCGATGATCGCACTAACATGCCCGGGAAGCAGAAATGCGGACAATCCCGTTTGCAAATCATTGAGAAGCTCTTTGAGGACGGGCGGCACAAGTCGGTGACACGCGATAAAATATAGATTGTCAACCCCGTTCTCTTCGGCGAGTATGACGCTCCGGGCGACGGCGGGGACGGTCGTCTCGAAGCCGACGGCGACAAAAACATGAATACGATTCGGGTTTTCCCGGGCAAGCGATACCGCCCGTAAAGGAGAAACGACTACTTCGACCGATCCGCCCCGAGATTTCGCTTCCCGGAGCGAGGTTCGATTCCCCGGAACCCGTATCATGTCGCCGAACACCAAAACAGTAACCCCCGGTCTGATCGCCGTATCAGCCGCAGCGTCAATCAAAGCTCCGGGAGTTACGCATACCGGACACCCGGGACCGGATACAAGCTCCACGCGTTCCGGAAGTAAGCCCCTAATCCCGTGGCGGCCGATCTCCATGGTATGCGTGCCGCACACTTCCATAATCTTGATCCTATCACACCGCCGTGCATATCGTTTAATCCCCGCCAGTAGCCCCACCGCTAAATCGGCCTTACTGAAATCATGGGGAATCACCGAACCTCATCTCCCAGGACGTTCTCGCCAAGCCGGCGCAATAGCTCGAGCGTATCCAACGCTTCATCCTCATCGTATCGTTCAATAGCGAGTCCCGCGTGAACTATCACATAATCTCCAATCCGCGTCTCGGGAACCAAGCTGATATCGGCGGTGATCCGATTTCCGGCCATATCCACCACCGCCGCTTCCCCTTCAAGCTTTTCCACCTTTGCCGGTACGGCCAAACACATTACAAACCTCTTCCCCCGAAATTATGTGATATCCGTTCAAGTTAACTCTTGCTTTAATCAGGCGTTACTACGAACAATCGTCATCCCTAACGTGATCCGCGATTGGAGAATGCCACTTATTTTAACCATGTTTTTTTTCGGATTGAAGATTACCGCATCGCTCCGCCCTTATTCGCCTGCTCGCGCAAATACCCACAAAACTCATCGACCCCCTCTCCCGTCTTACCCGAAACGGAAAAAGCTCGAAAGTTTTTATTGAGACTTTTGCACTCTTCGACCGCTTTGTAAAAATTGAATTCCATATATGGAGCCAAATCGATTTTATTAATCAAAAGCGTGCCGATGCGATAAAAAAGGGCCGGATATTTCAGAACCTTGTCGTCTCCCTCGGGAAGACTTAGAATTGCCGCTTTCTGATGCTCGCCAAGTTCGTACGCCGCCGGACAGACAAGATTACCGACATTCTCTATCACTACGATTTGGCAACCATCGAGTTCAACATTCTCAAGAGCATGCCGAATACCGTGCGCATCGAGGTGACACGCGCCGTTCGTTTCGATCTGAAAAGCCCGACTTCCCGCGCGAATAACACGCTCGGTGTCACGCCTTGTCCGCACGTCGCCTTCGATCACGACCATCTTCTCTTTCAAGCGACGAGCCATTGCTTCGATAATCGTGGTTTTGCCGCAGCCCGGCGAACCGATCAAGTTAACAACGAGAACTCCGCGTTCATCAAAACGAGCGCGGTTCCACGAAGCACATTCGTTGTTTTTTAACAGTATTTTCATACCAACGTCGATTGTCTCGGATGCAGGCTCCCTTCCCAGTCCCAAGGAAGAAAGCACATGACGATGCTCAGGAGAGCCGATAGAAGACGAACAGCCGCATGTATCACACATATTCACACTTCCATTTCTATACCGTCCACCGTGAATTCATCTCCCGACAGCACCATCCGTCGAAGCGCCCCACACGACGGACAGCCTTGTGAAAGATCGCCTGATTCATATTCCCGTCCACAAGCCTCGCACCACACCAGCGCGGACGTCCTCTCGACAACCAGCTTTGCGTGATCGAAACCGCGCTCTTCGGCCAAAAGGTCAAAACCAAAAAGCAACGAATCGGCACAGACACCCGACAGCGGTCCCACCGTCACGTACACCGCCACGAGTTTGCCGGGATCCCGTACCTTGGGTGCTATAAGGTCGAAAACGGAATCCATCAACGAAAGCTCATGCATGGCAAAGACCGTCCGCATTCATCCGATTCTCCGACAAACAACCACCTGTCCAAGTGGTCAAAAATAGTAACGGCGCCCGCCAACCCCAAGATATGAAATCATCGCTATCGCCGTTCTCTCAAGCCGCCAGGCTTATCGTAGCATCCAG
>WJJU01000186.1 GCA_014729595.1 Chitinivibrionales bacterium | reverse complement strand
CCTTATGACTCTTGCGGGGACCCCGGCAACGACCGTAAACGGCGGAACATCTTTGGTCACCACGCTTCCCGCGCCGACCATAGCCCCTTCACCAACCGTCAAGCCACAAAGAATTGTTGCGTTCGTTCCGATTGACGCTCCTTTGCGCACGTATGTAGTAGTAACCGCCCAATCGCCGTTTTGTTGCATTGCGCCGTCCCGATTCACGGATCGGGGAAATTTATCGTTTGTGAACATAACACCGTGGCCGATGAACGTTTCGTCCTCGATCGTAACACCTTCGCAAATAAAGGCGTGACTCTCGATTTTGCAGCGCGCGCCGATTACCGCGTTTTTTTGCACCTCTACGAACGCTCCGATTTTCGTTTCATCTCCGACAATGCACCCGTAGAGATTTACATAAGGTCCCACAAAAACATCTTTGCCCATTTCCACGTCTTTTCCGATTGCATTCATCACTACAACCTCACCGGTTTTCCGTTTTCCCTCAGCGACTTATCACACGCCTGCAGCATGCGGACAACCTCGTAACCGGCTTCACCGTCGTTAAGCGGACTCTTTCCACTGGCAATGCATTCCACAAAGTGTTCGCATTCTAATGTCAAAGCTTCGCGCCGATCCACTTTGGGTGCGTGCATATCACCCGAACGGTACGCCACCAACAGGTCGTAAATTCCCTCTCGCGACTTCACGTTGACACCCTTATCATAAATCTTTATCTTTTCGTCCTGACTCAGATCGTCCCATACCAGCATCTTTCTCTTGCCCCCGATCAGCGTTGTTCTTACCTTTACCGGAGAAAGCCAGTTGACGTTGAAATGGGCCAAAAGGGTTTTGTGCGGAAAGTTTACCGTTATGTAAGCAACGTCTTCATGCGAATTTACGTGAGAACTTCCGCTTGCCGTAACCGACTCGGGCGTTTCGCCCAATAAGTACAGCATTATCGAAAAGTCATGGGGTGCCAAGTCCCATACCACGTTCACATCGTGCTGAAACATTCCCAGATTAACACGGGTTGAGTCATAGTAATAGATGTCGCCAAGGACCTTCTGCTCCACGAGTTGCTTAATTTTTCTCACCGCACCGGTAAACAGAAAGGTATGGTCTACCATGATTTGCAGCCGATTGGCCGCCGCAAGATCTATTAGCTTGGCGGCCTGCGAGACCGTTCTGGTAAAAGGCTTTTCCACAAAAACATGTTTGCCGTTGCTCAACGCCTCCCGCGCAATGTCGTAGTGCGTGGTCACCGGCGTCACCACCGCCACGGCGTCGATCGAAGGCGACCGCATAACGTCTTTCCATTCATTGACCACCTCTATGTCCGGGTAATCACGCCGGATCCGTTGGTGTACCGACGTGTCACTATCGCAAATCGTTGTCACCCTAACGCCGGGGGTCAGTCTAAAATTGCGGACTATGTTTGGCCCCCAGTAGCCGTATCCTATAACCGCCACTCGTATCATTGCATCTCTCCTTTACCCCGTCTACGGCGGGACCGGAATCGTTTGCTTTGAAAGCCGGCAAAATCACGTCAAACGTTATCCCCCGCCGTCGAGCATTCTCATTAGTGCTGCAACCCTCGTGCCGCCTCTCCACCTTTGCCTCCGTGCTTTTCCTTTCCGAGAGCTGTCCGCGCCTTTAGTACTACCGCGCCGTGCATGACCCCGGATGAATTAATAAGCGCCCCGCATAGTGAGCAAAGCAAGCGGCGTTTTGATTATGAATTTTATATACGACCATAGATTGCCCCGCTCCAGATATTGCAAATCCATTCGTACCATTTCGTCGAATGACGCGGAACTCCTTCCTTCGACCTGCCAACGCCCCGTGATCCCCGGTTTTCCTTCGAACAAGCGTCTGCGATGCCAAAGCCTATACTCATCGACTTCATACGGTATCGCCGGCCGCGGACCGACAAGCGACATATCTCCACGAAGCACGTTGAAAAATTGCGGAAGCTCGTCAAGACTGGTCTTTCGCAAAAGCTTTCCAATCAATGTAACCCGCGGATCATCGGTAATTTTGTATACACCTTTCTTTTCTTGTGCCTCTTCGGATGATTCTCCTCTGATGAAATTCTTAACAAATTCCTTATGCATATTCTCCTTTGCCGATATTCTCATCGAGCGAAATTTCATCAGTGTGAACCGCTTTCCTCCCGCCCCAACTCGCTGTTGACGAAAAAAAACCGGTCCCTTCGAGGTCAACTTGATTAGTAGTGGTATGACTACAAACAGCGGAAAAAAGGCGATGATACCCGTTAGGCTTCCCACTATGTCCAGGACCCTCGTGAGAACCGCTCGTAGCGACGTCCCTGCTCCGCCCGCCGCTTCCGGATAAAATGCCGGCGCCTCCTTACTTGCATGACCGTCCCATGACCCCGGCTCGTTGGGAAAACCGTACCATGTCACCCCCACATGACTATGAAAATGATCTCCAATCGTTTCGACCAACGCATCTTTAAGTTTCCCCTCCAAAACCGGTTGTATCCCTTTGTCCGTTTCCGGATAGATTATACCGATAAGCTTATCTTGACGGTACCATCCCTTTATATCAATATCGCGACTACGACGGTGAAGCGCCTCGACAAGTGTATCCATCATTTCGGCGCTGCGCCCGATTCCATCCTTCCCGAATTCATCCCACAACCCGCGAACATCCACCAGGCTGAGAACGAACGAACGCGACGTACGCTCCGTGCGCTTTCTTTCCGCCGACAGAAGCGATTTGAAGGTGTTCTCGTCGTATAGTCCATACTTGTCTACCGTCTTGGTGCTCTCCGAACTCTTGCTCCGCTTTTTATCTGAAGCGGTGAGAGTGGAGAGTTGAGACGCCAAGTTTCCGCTCTTAGTGTTTCTCATCGTCCCTCCTTGCCGATACTCTCCACGCTTTTTTGCGTTCCTACACAAGAAAAGGACACAAAAACCGTGCCACCGGGAAAGTACTGGTATGACAATATGGGATAATTACGGGCATTGCGGGTACGGACAAAACGAAATCCCCAAGCACCTCGAGCATTACGGCTCACTATCGTCGGCGTCTTAATGATATAATTTGTAAATGTTTTTCATGAGTGCTCTTTATCTCGACGTAAGAAAAAGTCATGGTTGAGCGTAGTCAACCAATGAATAGTTATTAATGTAAATATTCACGGCGGTGCAAGGGTTATTGTCGTTACTTCGTCCGTAAAAAAAGGTGCCCGGCATATCACGCCCGCGGAGCAACCGAGAGCGGCATACTCGGCCGCAAAAATTGTCTTATGAACAGGCGCCCCCGACAGCAACCCATAATCAGCACAAATAACCGCACAAGATTAGCGGAACCGTGAACTTTGTGCCGGAACCGGCAGATTAAGAGCCGAAATCAAAATGTGCGGCTACGCGCGCAGGGTTTGACGATACATCCTATTTGTTCCGCCCCCCTTTGGACTGCACTCACTTCCGTAGACTCACTTCGCGAGAACTTTGCGTCGCCTCATCATATCGACAAGGCTATGGCATACTTACACCATCCCGTTACGGACCCGCCGAGGCGCTCTCCGTTCCCGCTTGCGGAATCTCCCGGCTTATTCCGGCGGCACCGCCGCAACATACCCACCGACCTTCGCCACCGAGTTGCCGGCCCACTTCACCGCCGTACGGTTTAACCGTCGTCCCGGACTATAGTGATTCCCCCCAAGCGTCTCACGCCCTCTCTTGCTCAACCCTCGTGCACGCATTTCATTGCTGCAAGTGACACCAAGCTCTCAAACCGGCTTCCTGATCGGCGTTCGGGCGGCATTTGGCGCACAGCACATAGATTGGCCCAAAATTTGCTGCTTTATTACATAAAAACATAAACCAATGAGTCGCGGAATGAGTCTGTCTCAACTGAACGCATTATGACGATTCCTCAACCAACTAATCAGCGCGTCGCGGAAACCCTTCGGGAGCTGGCGGATACTCTTGAGCGGATGCAGAGCAATGAATACCGTGTACGAGCATATAGGACCGCGGCCTCCGCGGTTGAAAATGCCGATTATTCAGTTTCCGAAAGTGTTCGCGGGAGAATACCAGAGAAAATTCGGTCATTGCCGGGGATCGGACCCGCAACGGCAAGCTCCATAGAAGAGATCGTTACAACCGGCAAGCTGGGACAACTTGACAGGCTAAAAGCGGAGGAGTCGCCCGAAGATACGTTTAAGTCACTACCTGGCGTCGGCACGGAACTGGCGGAACGTATCCATCAAGAACTAGGGATATCATCGCTCGAAGAACTGGAGCAGGCGGCCCACGAGGGTCGTTTGGATCACATTCCCGGTTTCGGCAGGCGGCGGGTTAAAGGTCTCAAAGAGGCACTCAATTCAATTCTCAGCCGCTCGGCTCGACGGCGCGAAAAAATGGTTGCCGATAAAAAAGAATACCGCCCGCGGCCTCCAATCGACATTCTCATTGAAACCGATCGTGAGTACCGGGATAAAGCCGAATCGAAGTCCTTGCCGGTTATCGCACCCAAACGCTTCAATCCTGAACACACGGCGTGGCTTCCGATTATGCATACGGAAAAAAAGGGATGGCGCTTAACGGCCATGTACTCAAATACCGCACGCGCGCATCAGCTTGGCACCACCCATGAGTGGGTCGTAATATACTACCGCCGTAACGGCTTCGAAGAACAATGTACGGTCGTGCCCTACGGTAAGAAATCGGAGGGTAAGCTACGTGTGGTTCGAGGTAGAGAACGCGAATCGCTTGAATATCAACAAACGCCGGTCTCGTGAATCATCGGCACCTATGATAAACCCGAAAGAGGCAATTTGATTATGGATACTTATATGAAAAGCGAGGAGCTATTGGCGCGTATCGAGGCTTATCATGGCGGCCTTAATGATTATTACAATCGAATAAAGGCCAAAACCGAGGACAAGAGGGCGAAGATGCTTCTGGAATACCTCGGTGATCGCGAAGGTCGCTTTGCGAAAGGGGTCAAGCGCTTTCGCAAAACCGCTTTGGAGAATACCGAAGAGACTTGGCAACAATATGTGCCGGCTACGGAGAAACTGGAAGTACCGGACCCCAAGACAAGTGAGGAGAACCGTTCGTTCGACGACATGGCCAATGAGGCGAGGGATCTCGATGAACGGCTTAAGCGTTTTTTACAGGTAATGGCGAATAAAGCCGGCGCCCCCGGCAAACTTCGCGGTATCTTCGAAGGCCTGCTTGAGCAGCAGCAACGAGAAGAGCGCAAACTAAACCAATCAATTATTGATATCGCGAAAATATAATACCTGAGACAATCTACTTTTGTAGTAGCGGACTTAAAAACAATCCCATCTTTCCACCGCGAAAGGCCAAAAAAAGGGGCGACCACTTTGATGACCCCTTCGTGCGGCTGTCCATCCGCCACCGATTGGTCTGAATGTAATGCTCGCGCCGAGGGAAGATTGCATGCGCATGCACGCTATGTGCCCGTCGCGGCGGGATTGATCGTTTAGCCAAGCAAAATGGCTTTTGCCGCGTCGGCAAGGAACTTCGCATCTCTAGTATTTTCCCACACCAGGGCAAAGAGCCGCCGAATTCCGGTAAGGGTGGGTCGCCGACGGCTTTTGAGTTGTTGGCTACCATACAAAAAATGATTTGTTCACGCGGGATTTATTTTTTCCATTGCGCTGAGGCCATGATCGCGGCCGGAGGGGGGCGCGACCGTTTTTTTCGGTCGTTTTGAGAAAAACGCGTGCCACCCGATAGATAAAAAGGCAGAACATTAGAGCCCAGAAAGCGTACCAAGCCCAAGAATGGCGTTTGTTTGAAAT
>WJJU01000185.1 GCA_014729595.1 Chitinivibrionales bacterium | reverse complement strand
GAAGACACGGGGTACATGGCCCGCACGGCATTTATCATGGACAAGGTAATGCACACCGTTGGTTTGCACGGTAAAAGCTTTATTCCGATGTTGATTGGAATGGGATGCAATGTCCCGGCAATCCTGGCCACCCGGACCTTGGAGTCGGAGCGTGATCGGATCAAGACGATTTTACTGGTACCCCTGATAAGTTGCTCCGCCCGTCTTCCGGTGTATGTGCTTTTTGCGGGTGCTCTTTTTCCTAAACATGCGGGCAATGTCGTTTTCTTGTTTCAATTCGGTTTGGGGACCCTTGCTTTTTTTCTAATAGGTTCCATTTTTGCAAAGACTTTGTTCAAAGGCAAGGAACATCCTTTTGTAATGGAGCTTCCGCCGTATCGACTTCCAACCTTTCGCAGTGTTGTGATCCACATGTGGGAACGCGGAAAGCATTATTTAAAAAAGATGGGTGGCGTGGTGCTGGTTTTTTCGGTGCTGCTGTGGTTTTTGGGTGCATTCCCTCGTGATCACGTCGCCGAGAGTGCGTATGAGGCCCGAATCGAGCAGGTCCGGACCGATCAAAGCCTTACGGAAGAGCGGCGCGGGAAACGCATCGCCGATTTGAAAAACGACAAACAAGCCCGTCGGGTGGAGAACTCCTACATCGGGCGTCTCGGAAAGACGTTGGAGCCTGCGGTTGAGCCTCTGGGGTTCGACTGGCGTGGTGCGGTTTCTTTGGTAACCGGATTCGTTGCCAAAGAGATAGTAGTTAGTTCCATGGGCGTGCTGTATGCTGTCGGCGCGGATCAGACCGGAGAAAGTGAGTCGCTTCAACGCGTTGTGGCTCAACATTTTACGCCCCTCACCGCACTGGCGTTCATGCTGTTCGTGTTGCTTTACACCCCTTGCGTTGTCGCCGTGGTGACGGTTGTTCGGGAGTTGGGAAGTTGGCGCTGGTCGATCTTTGCGGTCGGATACCAGATCGCGGTGGCCTGGTTGGCTGCGTTCATAGTTTATCAGGGCGGCAAGCTCATTGGACTCACCTAGCGTCGCATCAGATAAATTGGTGAAATATTACCGCGGTATCGGCTGAATGTTCGGGAATATCGGGCGCCCGCCCGAAAGCATTTTCACCGGTTTGGTGCTTCGTCGCTTGACAGCGCATTCGGCGTTTTCGTATATCGTACACTCCGAAGCGCCCGAAGCCACTTCACCGTCAGCCGGAGAGCCGAAAGCATGGCGAAGCGGGATATTCCCCACGAAAAGGAACATCTGTTCAAGACGCTCATGGGTCTTCGAAGGCGTGTAGCCGAGTCACTGGAACAAACCGCACACCTCGAACGAATGAAAGAGGAACTGCGGGCAGGCGAAGAAAAATACCGTGCCGCGTTCGAGTATACCGGTACGGCGATGGTTGTGGTTGAGGAGGACACCACAATCTCGATGGCTAATCACCGTTCCGAAGAAGTTACAGGCTACCCTTCATCGGAGGCGGGAAAGCATAAATGGACGGAATTTGTCCCGCCCCAAGACCTTCCGCGCATGAAGGAATATCATCGACAACGCCGCGAAAACCCCGACGCCGTTCCTTCGGAGTATGAGTGGAAACTTATCGATAAAAATGGTCAATTGCGCGATATTCTCATGAATGTCAGCATGATCCCGGGAACGCGCAAGTCACTCGTTTCAATGATCGATATTACGGAACGGAAAAAAGCCGAAGAGCGGCTACGCGAAAGCGAGGCCCGTTTTCGCGACATTGCGGAATTTATGCCCGGCATAATCGCAGAACTCGATCTCGATCTTAATGTCACTTATCTCAACCGTCGGGGACTGAGCACTTTCGGTTACACCGATCAAGAGATTCAAGACGGTGTAAACGCCATTGAGGTTGTCCACCCCGATTTTCACGAAAAGGTCCGTACCGACATAACCAACATACTTTCGGGCGATTACGGGCGTCAGCAGGAATATCGAATGCTGGGCAAGGACGGCACTTCGCTGTGGATGATTATCAATACGGCTCCTCTGCGCAAGGAGGACCGGGTGTTAGGTTTTCGGGCGTGTCTGGTGGACATTACCGAAAACCAAAGGGCGCAGGAGCGGGTTCGGCTTAGCGAAGCACGTTTCAGAAGCATTTATGACAATTCGCCGATCGGGATCACGCTTTTTGGTCGCACGGGTTGTTTTATCGATGCAAACCGTGCCTTTTGTAGGATGTTTTGCCTGCCCGAGTCGAATTGGGGATCGCGTGAGACATGGGCACTCGATGATTTTGTGACGCTGTCGAATGAAACATGGGAACGCTTGGCGGCGGGTGAAAGCTCTCACTTCGAGAGCGTTCTTGATTTTCGATCGATAGAACCACATTTTCCACAGCAATTGCCCGATCAGCCGGTTCGCTACCTCGATTGGCATGTTACTCCTCTGCGCGAGGATCGGGAAGATGAACGGGTATTTTTAGCCCAAGTGCAAGATATCACGGAACGAAAAGCGGCCGAAGAAGCGGCTATCAAGAGTGCTCGTCGTGCCGCGGACCGGGCACGGCGTTTGGCCGAAGGGCTCAGAAAAGAGATTATCCGGCTATCCAGCTATCATGCCGATATCGTCACGCGAAGCCCACTGATGAAAGCGATATTCGACATGTTGCCCGAGATGGCCGATTCCGATGCAACCGTCCTGGTGACCGGCGAAAGTGGAACCGGAAAGGAGCTGATCGCACGTTCTCTTCATGAGTTGGGCTCCCGCAAGAACAACGCTTTCGTCGCCGTCAATTGCGGTGCGCTTCCCGACAACCTTTTGGAATCAGAGCTTTTCGGCTACAAAGCCGGCGCGTTTACCGATGCCAAAAAAGACAAGGCCGGAAAATTCTCCTTGGCCAAGGGAGGTACCCTATTTCTCGATGAAATCGGAGATATCTCTCCGGCCATGCAGGTGAAACTACTTCGGGTACTTCAAGAAAAAGTCTACGAGCCTTTGGGGGCTACCAAATCCGAAGAAGCCGACGTCAGGGTGACGGCGGCGACAAATCGTGACTTGGCCGCCATGGTCAACGACGGAACCTTTCGCGAAGATCTCTATTACCGCATAAAAGTTCTCAATGTCAGGCTTCCGCCCCTTCGCCAACGTCTTTGCGACATACCACTTCTTTGTGAACATTTCATTAGCCGGTTCAATACCCGATACAAAAAGGCCGTGCGCGGGGTTTCCGAAGAAGCGCTCAATATTCTTGCCTCGTACGAATATCCGGGTAATGTACGGGAGTTGGAAAACATTATCGAACACGCATTCATCTTTTGCAAGAGCGATACTATCGAGCCCGAGCATCTTCCTGCGGAACTGAGACGCGAGAATGAAGCTCAAACGAGAGCGAAGACATTCACCGGTATAAAGAGTTTCGAGGAACTCGAAAAGCTGTATATTGAAAGCATGCTTCACGAGACCGGTGGGAACAAGGCGGAAGCCGCCAGACGCTTGGGAATACACAAGGCTACGCTTTTCAGAAAGCTCAAGCAGCTCAATATCTCGGGGACCAAGGCCAAAGGGTAAAGATCAAACTTCGGAAAGCAATAAGCAGGTATAAATGGAGCTGCTTAGGGGCCAATGGCACAATAGGCGCAACTTCATTTCGCTCGATATACTGGTACCGGAAATCTACTGTGCTTGCAATGCGTATCTTTTTTAAATGAATTGTGGTGTGGAAGGTATTGCCGTTAGGGGTCGAATGATGCTTAAGTCGTATATAACGCTTGGATTGACGGCAGTTATGGTAGTGAATATCTTTGCGCAAACCAATAATGATTCATTACCCGGAGGAGCTTCATTTCAGAGGCTTACAGATGATCGCATAGAAGAGGTGCGTAAGCAGCTTCGTAATATGGGCATCGATCTGCAATGGGAGCAGGTGGTTACTTTGGGAAAGGACCGTAGCGATCAAGACCTGGTTGTAATTATGATTGATCAAAGAGGAGTGCCTTCGAGGAAGGATATTGAAGTACCGAAAAATTTTTGGGATAAAGTGGAGAAAAAAATGCCAAAAGAAATACGCATAGTCGATTCTTTTGCAGAGGGGGCATCTCAAGAGGGAAGAGTCTTTTTCATGGTCACTACCACTCTTCGCTCAACCTTGATCTATCCCACCGCGCTTTCGCTCGGTTTATCCGAAGTTGAATCGCAAACTGTTACAGGTATGGCCCTGATGAGTTTTGGCGGTTCATTTTTTGGAGCCTACGCACTTACGAAAGGCAGGGAGCTTGGTTACGGACGGGTCGCCATGATGAACTACGGCGGAGAAGTTGGTATGTACTATCCGAATTTTGTGGCGTCTATCGTCGCCGATCAGGGTGATGACGAGGCGGGGCGAAAAATCGGGGCGTGGGGAACGATGTTCTGCTTTCCGCTTGGGATATATCTTGGTACAAAAGTGGATGTTGTAGGCAACCATGAGTACGGCAACGCCGCATTGATGTGTCATTTGGGAAGGATGGGCATACTATTCGGCTACCTGACACCGCTTTTATGGGGTGAGTACACCGGATACGATAACTATGGTACACTATCACCCTCTATGGCAATGGCTTTTTTGCCTGCCGGATTCTATATAGGCTATCGGCTGAGCAGGGGTAAAAGCTGGAGTTCCGGACGGAGTGCCCTGGTGGCAATTGCAGGTATTGCCGGTGTTGCAACCGGCATTTTGTTGCCTTCCTTGGCTGAATCGGGAAATGCAACTTCCTATGCCGCATTGGGTATACTGGGGGGCGTCGGAGGTACTCTCGTCGGCTTTCTTATGTATCCCCATCGAGAATACAATTTTCAACAAGGGGTATTTACGGGGATTTCAACGGCGGTTTGTGCGGCCGCGGGTTTGGGCATACCCTTCTTCGCTCGGGCCGAGAATCATCAGACATACACAATTTCTACCATTTTGGGCGCATGGAGCGGGTTGCTCTTAGGGGAACGCTTGGGACGTTCTCTGTTTGAATACGGTCCGCGCGACAAGCGTACGGCCCGCCGCGCGGCGTTTCCAATTCTAACGCAATGGCCTATTGCGGCCGCCCAAGCATTGACCGTACATCGCAGCGAAGATCCGGCCTTACGGGTCACGGCGGAAATCTTCAGATACTCGTTTTGAGCCGGCTCATGAGGCGGCACGATAATGCTGCTCAGAGCATTCTCGCAGCCGTGCGGCAGCCTGTTCCGCTGTAATGTCTCGTTGGGGATTACCCAGCATTTCGTAGCCGACCATGAACTTGCGAACGGATGCGCTCCGCAAGAGCGGCGGGTAGTAGTGAAGGTGCAGATGCCATGCTTCGTGCTTCCCCCCGTCGGTCGGCTTTTGATGAATACCCATGGAATATGGAAATGAGGTACGGAAAAGATTATCGAAACGAATGCCCATTCTTCTCATCATATCGGCCAGTGCCGTTCGTTCATCGGTATTCAGCTCCGGAAGCGACCGAATGTGCCGCCTGGGGAGTATCATCGTTTCGAACGGCCATACGGCCCAGAAGGGTACTAAAGCGATAAAAGAGTCGTTTTCGAAAACAATGCGTTCGCCGCGTTCGATCTCCAAGGCGACATAATCACACAAAAGACAGTTGTCATTATTAACGAAATGGGCTTGTTGGTAGCAAGTTTCGGTTGCGGGGAGCATTGGGACGGTGCGATTGGACCATATCTGTCCGTGAGGATGAGGGTTGGAGCAGCCCATCATCGCGCCCCGGTTCTCGAAGATTTGGACATAATTGATGTCTTCAAGACTACCCAATTCTTCGTATTGTCGCACCCATACATCGATCACCCGCGCGATAGCCTCGTTTTCCATAAGCGCCAACGTCAAATCATGACGCGGAGAAAAACAGATGACGCGGCAGATTCCGCGTTCGGTATGAGTTCGCAAAAGCCCTCCGTCATTCGATTCCGCTACGGGAGTATCGGGAAGAAGAGCGGAAAAATCATTGTCAAACACGAAGGTATGCGCATATTTGGGCGTGCGTTCTCCGCCGGCGCGTTCATTACCGGGACACAAATAACATTGGGGATCGTACTGAGGCATCGCGGCCACATCGGTCTCTTCCACTTGTCCTTGCCAGGGACGTTTAGTACGGTGTGGTGACACAAGAATCCACTCACCGGTGAGAGGATTAAAACGCCGGTGAGGGTGTTCAGAATGGTTCATAACCGGTCCTTATGATTATGCGAGTATAGAGCTTGTAACGGTTGTATTTGTATGTACTCTAAACGGCACCTGTACCAAAATATCTTGACTCTCGGGAATGTGCGCCGTGTACACTGATCACGCTTTGCGGAATCGAAGCGCTCGAAGCGCCCGTCGGGTGCGGCTTGTCGGCTTTTAAACGGATACTAATTACTTTTACAGCATCGGAATCCTGTTTGAGGCTTTGCGGCCCCGCCGACACCGGGTGACACCGTTTGACACTTGGAATAGGGTCCCCCCATCAGCGCCGGGCTTCCGTCCGGTCCGACAACCCATTCAAATATGTTACCCACCATGTCATAGACACCGAATTTTCCGCGGCAGTGACGGCGAAGTCCGGCGGTTTCCAATTCGCGAGCGCCATGAGTGTTGCATTTGTTTTCTTCGAAATGCCAGCCGTATGGGTAGGTATAACCCTCAAGTCCGCTGCAGGCCCACCGCCATTCAGTCGACGTGCATAAACGCTTACCGGCCGCTTCGCAATTTTTTTTGGCCTCTTGGTAAGTGACGTTACCCTTGGGCATAAGCCCTTTTTGATTGGGATATTCGTACTTGTCGATACAAACCTTGAAAAAAGGGCGTCCCTCTTTTCCGGGAGGCAAATCGACCAAAATCATGCCTTCCGGACAGAACAGTGGCTTGGCATATCGCTGAATTTCCGATTCGTAGTCCCGCGAGGTATGGCGGATAACTCGGTAGAGACGTTTACGCTTAAACGCCCGGGTGACTCCGGTGGGCGTAGTCACCGTCAAACCCTCGTCGTCGTATTGACGTATCTTTCCGACAAACATGAGCGGATCCAGAGGACTTCCGTACTCATCGGTTTTGGGGTTGACCACATAGATCGTATCGAATGGTCCTTGTGAGGTGTCTTTTTCGGCGGCCTTTTCTTTGGCTGGATCGGCTTCTTTGTCGGGGACGGTTGATATACGTGCAATCACGTTTTCGCCTATCGGGATAAGAGACCCTTCAACATCGAGGTTGAGGTTCTCTTTATTGATTTCGGCTACTTTCCCGACAAACACCGAACCGCTTTTAATTCGAATCTCTATTTTCTGATCCGTAGGTCCACGAGCAAGCAATTGTCCATAGGTCAGGATTGTTGATTCATGTATATCCTTGCGATTCCCGGGAGCCGGCGGTGGCGGCGGTTGAAGCATCTCGTACTCCCGGATTAAGGCCCCACGAAACGTGAAGGGACCTCGATTTGTTTCGACTACCAACGAAGTGTCATCTTTGAGTTCAACCGTACCAATAAGTTCATCGCCGGTCGTCAGGACCATACGATATTTACCCCCAACACGAACCTCGTTGAACGGCTTATCGACAGAGGTCGCCTCCCTGGCAAAAGTGAAGACGGTGGCCAAAAAAAATATCGCGATTCGGGGAATCATAACCTACCTTCCTTTTATCGGGCGGTGCGCATCGACATAGAGGATATCTACATTAACAGAAGTAAATAAAAGATACGTTATTGGTCCCGTTTGCGAACAGACCGAGAAGGGGGGACGGGGTTTTAATTTTTGAATAAACTCCATCGCTGCAAAAGGTCCTCGGTATTCAAGCGAGAGGCGGGGACGGTTGCCCAAGATGTACTGCGGCTGGAAGCATGCTCGCGCCGGTGGCGCAAAAGAGCCGCGCCAGGACGTTGTGACGGAACACTTAGCGGGTCCCGGGCAAGCGGTGCATCAAGAATTGATCACTGCTTTGTCACCCCCCGTAGGCACTACCTAAGCCGACGATTCGAGTAGAGACTCGCCATCTCATGGCTGCTCTTCGGTCCCGCGCGTCGGGATGAAGCGAACGAGCTAAGCGTCGACTCGCTCGCGAGGAAAAAAAGCTAAGCTATATCCACTATCCTTCTTTTCAGAAAAACTTCGTGTTATCCTGCCATGCATGCCCCAAGCCTTAAGCGCGGGCGCTACCCATTGCTGAGTAGTATTTTACTGTTCTCAAACAGTTTCCGAGGTCCCCTTTGCGTATACGAGGGAGAAAGGTTCTTAAAGCCATGCGGGCTATAAGGTCGTTTTCCCCAATTTCCCACTAAAGGAGTTTTTCATGGCTGGTAAAAATGTCGTACTATTCGGCCCCCCGGGAGCAGGAAAGGGAACACAGGCGGCCAAGTTGGTGGAGCTTCTCGCGGTACCTCACATATCCACCGGCGATATGTTTCGCTATCACATTAAAAATCAAACCGATTTAGGCAAAACGGCCCAAAGCTATTCTTCCAAAGGCGAGCTGGTGCCTGATGATGTAACCATTGCCATGGTGAAGGAGCGATTGAGTCAAGATGATGTTAAGGAGGGGTTCCTTCTCGACGGCTTTCCGCGCAGCGTTCCGCAGGCCGAAGCACTTGATACGATCCTCGATGAATTGAATTTGAGCCTCGATCACGTCATCAATATTGCGGTTTCGGATGATGAGATCCGCGGGCGGCTCTCAAAACGAGCGAGTATCGAGGGACGAGCCGATGATGCGGATCCGGCGGTCATCCAGAATCGGATCGATACGTATAAGAACCAGAGCGAACCGTGTTTGAATTACTATCGACCAAAAGGTGTCGTGCGGGATATCGACGGTATCGGTACTATCGACGAAGTCTTTGAGCGAATCGGTGCGGTTTTTTCCTAAACCCACCTGCCGTATGCCGATAATGCTTTGTATTTGCCGGGAATACGACTACCGCTCGTGGGGAACTTTCGCGGGTAGCCGTAAAGGGACACTGAGAGTTCTTTGCGCTCTTTGAGACCCTCAGTGCTCCCGACGTTCTTAATACCCGCGGTGTTCTCCGAGCCGAGGCAAATCACGGTGATCTATAATGGCCCCACCGAAAGACGCTGTTTCTCGAGATGAGCTTTGGCGTGGTTTGATGAAGCTGTAGCGTTCACCCCGTGCACCGAGATACACGAAGTCCACCGGAGCGTGCGCGGTTTTTTTTTGTGTTGGCGCGGGTCGTAGAGGACGCTGTTTGAAATGGGTGGTTGCCGGCTTGATGGGCTCACGTCGGTGTTACCTGGTAACTTCGAAAAGCCTGGGTTGTGCGGTAGTGACCCCAAACGGGTCCATTCTTCAAATGAACTGCTTAACGCATTGGCTTGCAAAGACGTACTACACTAGTAAGCCGCCCTTTTCATTCCCGGTAGTTCTCGGCGAAATAGTTAGAGCCGCTTTCAGAATGAGCTACGTTGAGAAAGCCGAGTGAGAAACCCTGGATGTGATCCCGCAAAGAGGGAGACGAGGCATATACTCGGTGAAATGGTAAGGTGGCGCAACGAAACGGACGGTTCGTCGCGGCCGGCCTGAGTGGCGGCTCATTTTAAATGCGGTTCCTAAACCGCATGAGCAATAAGGGATTAGCCACCCGACCGGCGTTGAAGAAAACGAACGGCGGGGCGGCATTTTTGGTCTAATTCATTTATTTTCAAAGCGTTTGGTTATGTCCCCCACACTTCAAGAACAACTTCCATTAACGGACGGCTGCACCGGAGACGATCTTCTGGAGCGTTTTCTTATCTATGTCGAAGAGCGTGGTCTGGAGCTGTATCCGTCACAAGAAACGGCAATATTAGAATTATATGACGATAAGAACGTCATATTGAATACGCCTACCGGCTCGGGTAAATCGCTTGTAGCCGCGGCTGGTCACTTCAAAGCTCTTGCCGAGGGTAAACGAACCGTTTATACCTGTCCCATCAAGGCGCTCGTTAATGAAAAGTGGATGTCGCTTTGCAGAGAATTCGGGCCGCACAATGTCGGCTTAAGTACCGGCGATGCCTCCATAAATCGCGAAGCCCCAATACTTTGCTGTACGGCGGAAATACTGTCGAATATAGCACTTCGTGACGGAGCACGGGCGTTTGTGCACGAAGTGGTCATGGATGAATTCCACTACTATGCTGATCGAGAGCGTGGGGCGGCCTGGCAAATACCGCTTCTTACGCTTCCCCGGGCACGGTTCCTTCTCATGTCGGCGACACTCGGGGACACGGAGTTTTTCGAAAAGGAGCTGACGCGTCTTAACGGAAGGCCTTCCGTGACGGTTAGGTCTCAAGAACGGCCCGTTCCGTTAACCTATTCCTATGCCGATACTCTCTTAACCAAAACCTTGGAAAACCTGATTGTCGAAGAAAAGACTCCGATTTATGTCGTACATTTTACCCAGCGCGAAGCAGCGCGCAACGCACAAAATTTCACTTCCTTGAACGTGGCGACGAAGGAAGAGAAGGCGGCTATTGCAAAAGAACTGGTGGATGTTCCTTTCAACAGTCCTCACGGACCGGACATCAAGCGTTGGGTTCGTCAGGGTATCGGCATTCACCATGCGGGTCTATTGCCGAAATATAGGGTTTTGGTAGAGCAATTGGCACAGAAAGGGCTTTTAAAGGTCATTTGCGGTACCGATACCCTAGGTGTGGGTATCAATGTTCCCATTCGAACGGTATTATTCACGAGGCTTTGCAAGTACGACGGCGAGAAGACCACAATTCTGAGTGCGAGGGATTTTCACCAAATTAGCGGGCGGGCTGGTCGAAAAGGCTACGATGAACAAGGATGGGTTGTCGTTCAGGCGCCGGAGCATGTGGT
>WJJU01000184.1 GCA_014729595.1 Chitinivibrionales bacterium | reverse complement strand
CTCTCATCCTCTCCGCGGAGGATCCACGGAAGCTCGATACGGCGATCGAGGCGATTCTGTTCGCTGATTCAGCGGAGGAGGTTTTGCGGCACTTGGCCTGATGTCGATCGCATACTAGCGGAGGTGTGAGGTTGACCTTGCGTACGGAACGCTGTTCACGGCTCATCTAATCTCCCAAAATGAGTGGGACAACGGCTTAGATTGCGGCTTTTTGGATAATCCTTCCACCCTGGCTATCCAGATTCTAACATTTACACGTTCCACTTTCGCTGCATTCCGCTACCCCTACGCCGGCGAATTCTTCGAGGCTGCACGTCCAGAATCCCCGCCTCTTCCATGGCCTTCGGCTTAGCGTGAAAGGCTCGGCTCCCTCTTGTTCCCCCTGCGGGCTAAGCTAATCCCGCAGTGCCGGACTGCGGTATTCATCCCGCACCGCGGGATTCTGGACTGACGGTTTGACCTTTTGACTCAGTTGTTTCTTTGTGGGTAGGGGGTGGGCTAAGTTATCGATAATTTGGCTGTTACGTGATGTATTATGTGTTTCCAACAATCTGTATTGCGGGGCTTGGGTTCGGTGGGGATCTGTTTGCGTCGGGAATCGCAAACCGTGATATGAGTCGGCTCCCAAAAAGTGGACAACCCCTTAAGATAGTTTTAGCAGACGGATGAGCGAAGGGGCCATCCGTGGAAAGGGGTCTGTGATGAAAAGACGGCGCCATAGTGACGAACTCAAAGCCAATGAATGTTGTACTGGAAGCCTTGCTGGGTGTTGATATCGCTAACGAGATCACCAAGCGGTATGAAGTGCACCCTCTCATGGTCAACAAATGGAAGATGCATGCCGTCAGCTTGCCGCGAAAGCTTTTATCCCGTCGGGCGGACAAGGAGCGGGAACAGTGCGGCAGAAAGAGGCGGAGCCGGTCTGCCCGTAACGAGATAGGATGCGGTACATCGCGCATTCCGAGCACGGGCAAGTCCCTTCATTAAGCAGCGTTGCGTAGACTTCACCAGGCGCCATGTCAAAAAAGCGTTCAGTGTTCAGCGTATCCGGAACCCCGGACGCCTTTTCGGGGCTTAGTCGCCGGGGGGAATCCCAGCTGGGTATATGTTCGCTTTTCCGTGGCCGCCGAGAGCGGTACCGGCTCGAGCGCGGTTCCCCCAGCTCTTCATGGTGCTGCTCGATCATCATGCGCCGCTCCTCTCTGCATCGTCGGCGGTCTCCATCAACGTCGAGAGTTTTTTCCGGAAATTCACGATCATCTCGGTCTTGGCAAGGCGCTTCCGCATTTACCCGAGCCGGCGACACAGTTTCTTGTTCTCGGCAAGCAGACTGTTGCGACTCTTCTCTCGGCATCCCCTGGTGCGGGCCGTTAGCCGGCCCCCAGAGCGCCGTTGCCGCGCTGTCGCAGCTCTCCAACCGTATCATGGGCTTTTAGCTTGTATGCCGTGGTGAAACGACGACGCTTTGGTTGGGCGATAACCTCCGGGTCGGCATGCGCGTTTGCAGCAGGGTCTCCGGTCGGCCTCCGGCGTCCCTCGGTCCCTGCTGCAGCCAGCCCGACCCCCTTCTTCTACGCCACCATCTCCATTCTCCTGTCGCCCTTCTAAGTGAGTCTAAGTGATGAACACGATACTGTCTCAAAAAATAGTCAGGGTGGGCTACGCTTTAAAGACTCGCCTAAAAGATATTGATTGCTACCCCCAAACCCAAAAAACTATGTGTCGGTAACGCGGACAGTATTTTATAATTGTTTAGTTATTGTTAATCACTCGCCGCGTTTCACACTAAAGCTCGGTAAGAGGGGGCGCTAATTGTATGCAAAAGCTCCTCTCCGCGGCCGTTTGAATGGTTTATGACAGAGATCCGCGTGCGAAGCCTCCATCAGAATTCCTGTTCCAAGAACCGTGCAACACGTCGGACTATGCCCAAAAGCGCTTCCTTACCATCCGACTGCCGGTTTGTACATGAAAGTCTACGAAAACGGCAAATATAGATCTGGTAATGATATCGACACTGTATCTATATTCATTTTCACAAAACTAAGGAGTAACAATGTTTAATGGTGCGGTGGTTACGACGAAGCAGAAGGTTCCGCTTTCCGATTTTCTTCTGGATAAGGGATTTCAGCTCGAGCAAGCGGATGAAAATGTAGTTAAGATACAACGCGAGGGAGAACTGCCGGTATTTGCCCATATTAACGACAATATTCTTTTCTTCGAAGTTGATCTCGGCAACATATCCGAGTTCAGTTCAACCGAACTCTATTTCAAAATGTTCGATTTGAATACGGAAATTCTACCGGTAAGTCTGGGTATTGATTCCACTAATAAAAACGATCCCCGGTTGGTACTTGTGGAAAGCAGAGAGGTCGACAACCTGGACGACAACGAAGTGTTGTCCGTACTCAATGCAATGGAACTCGCCACCGATAAGGTCGAAGAACTCCTGTCGAATTACATTAAATAGAGGAGAAAGAGATGAGTATTTTCGGAAGACTATTCAAAGTAGGGCAGGCAAATGCCAATAAAGCTATCGATGGGCTGGAGAAACCAGAAGTCATGCTTGACCAGGCCATACGCGACCAAGAAAAGCAGATTCGCGAGGCGCGACAGGCCGTTCAAAATGTAATTGCAACCGAGAGACAGACAAAAGCTCTTCTCGACCAAGAAAACGAAAACTCCGCGGCATGGCAGTCCAAAGCCGAGGCCGCGTTGAAAGCCGGCAATGAAGAGCTGGCGACCAAGGCTTTGGTTCGCAGCGAAGAGCACGAAGGAAGTGCAAAGAGCCTTCAACCTCAGTGGGAAGCTCAGCGAGCGGAAATAGAAAAGCTGAAAGGGGCGATACGTTCAATGGAGAATGAATTGTCCGAGCTTAAACGAAACAAAGACATCATCATTGCACAAAGTAAGGCCGCCGAGGTGAAGAAAACGATTTACCAGGCAAAGGCGAAAATCGGAAAAAACGGCGGAAACACGCAGGCGCTTATCGACCGTATGAAAACAAAGGCGCAACGCGCCTCTTACGAAGCCGATGCGGCGGAAGAGCTTGCCGACGTCGGGGGTGATGATGAACTTGAAAAAGAGTTTCAAGCGCTTGGGACCGTATCGGCCAGTCAGGGCGTGCAAGATAAACTTGCCGCGCTGAAAGCTAAACTCAATAACAATTGATTCCGGAATTTCGACCCCCGGCGCGTGTGGCAAGTTTCACCCGCCGGGGCCATGTCATGCTCTTCAGGATTTCCTCGCCGCCATCTCAGAGAAACGTGATCCTTTGTCACCTGGAGAATCCCATGCTTGATCGTCTTATGACCATTGCACGCGCCCACTTTACAAACGCATTTAAGCTAAACGATTCCAAACCACAAGGAGCCTCAGACCATTATAGCGGAGGAGCCGGAACTAGCCGCGGAAACTATTCTCGTTCAAATAAGCCCTTTTTTGCCGCAAAAAATCAACAAGTTATCGATGATTTAGCGGTTTTCGGCCTCAAATGGCCCTCGAATTTAGATGCGGCAACCCGTGCATGGAAAAGTGAAATGAGAAAATATCATCCCGATCATTTCGCCGGGGACAGGGAAAAAAGTAAAGCGGCGAATGAACTTGCACAGTTTTACAACGCCGCTTACGACAGACTAAAAGCTCATTACGAAAAAGCGACATAGTACTCGGTGGGAACCTATCAACAATGCTTTCCTCCCTTGTCGCCGTCCAGCGCTCTTTAGCGTTTAGAAATTTTCTTAGGACCGCTTTCAAAATGAGCTGCTACTTCAGGCCGGCCGACTGCATGGAGGCTGCGTAGCCCAGAAGCGCTTCTTGATCGAAAAATTCCAGCTTATCTATGGAACGAAACGCCGAATCGTAGCATATACCGGCCCAATAGCGCTCATCGATTCGCCTCGACTCCAATTGCATCGGCTTTGTTCCACCTTTATGGATAGCTTGCCGGCTGATCCGTCCGTTTTCAATGAGACAAAATGTATCCAGCCCACAAGACAAACCCATTCCTATAGCTTTTATATAGCTTTCCTTCAGTACCCATATTCGAAAAAAACGATCGTTGCTTTCCTCCGGATTTTCTGTAATGAATCCATACTCTTCGGGAGAAAAAAATCGTTTTGCCAAAGAAAGATTGATCTTTTTCTTTGCTTCGACATCAACGCCGACGGGTTTGTCACTCAAGGCGCAGGCGACCCAATTACCCGAATGGCTCAAATTGAAATGTATATCGGGATGATTTTTGAGAAGAGGTTTTCCGTATTCGTTATATATTAAAGAGATGGAAGAAAAAGCCGGCCCGAATCGGCGATGAGCATACATCTTCAGCAAACATTCACTCATAAGGCTTCGAATCGTATCTTCTTTGAAATGGTACCTTCGTGATCTTTCCAGCCTCTCCGAAGAAACGGTAGATTCGATTAGCCGTCTTGCTCTTTTATCAATATCAAAGTTGATATTCAGAAATGCCGCAGTAACCATGAGTTCGGTTTATCCGACTGGTGTGCTATTAATAATATGGAACCATACTTGTCCAAAATAGATTTTTGAAGGGGGCTCGGGCCGCACCCTATACCCCAGCTTGGAGCCGAAGGCCATGGATGG
>WJJU01000183.1 GCA_014729595.1 Chitinivibrionales bacterium | reverse complement strand
CTTATATAAATTTCGGTGCTTTTTAGACAGAAACGTTCAAATCCCCGTTCCATCGACAAACTCCCGAATCCCGCTATCCCGTTTAATCGATCGCCGCATACATTCTTCCAGGCTTTCGCGGCTTGCCGTTACGGCGGCGAAAAGGCGAGCGCGTGTGAGGCCGGTGTAGAGTATCTCTCGGGTCATGAGCGGGCCGCCTCCCTCGGGAACCACGAGCAAAACCGTATCGAACTCGCTTCCTTGGCTCTTATGCACGGTCATCGCGAACGCGGGCTCAAAGGCCGGTAGGCGGTGGATGGGGAGAAGGCGGAAGGCGTCTCCGCGACGAAACATACCGTAATAGGCGGTATTTACTTTGAGGATTACACCGATATCGCCGTTGTAAAGGCGGGTCGCGTGAGCATTGCGGGTGATAATCAGGGGCATGCCGTGGTAGTAGTTGTATGGGCCCATGGGGTCGAAAAGCGGCCGAACGTAATTGCGGGCAAGGCGGTTGAGGGCTTGGGTTCCGAAAGGACCTTGTTTTACAAAACAAAGTATACATGCCTGTTCGAGATAGGCGAATACCTCCCGCGCATAGGCGGCTTGTTCCGGCTCGAGAACGCCCGCGCATGCTGAAGGATCCGAAGAATTCAGCGAAGAGACGCATTTTTCGATGGTCGTACGATAATCGTATGCCCGGTACAGACGGGCGCGCCGGCCTTCGATAAACTCGCGTGCATACGCATGTTCGATATAGTTACGTTTGATCCAGGAGCGCACCACCGCCTCCGGAGATTCTTGACGATCAAGTGATGTTTTTACGGGAAAGCATCCGTGACCGTGTGCGGGTCCGTCACCGGCGGATTCCAAAGGCGCCGGCCAGGTGTTGCGCTCGGGATAGACGGGCTCAGCGGCCAGAATGTCGTCGACGGCGCTCATGTCGGCCCTGTTGATTTTCGCGCCGACCAATGCAAGTGCGGGAACCGAGCGATACGAGTGGGTGAGCACGATCATGGCGTCGCGCAATCGGTGTGGCGACTTGTAAACTATTTCGGGCCCCAAAGGGTCGGGAATGATGCGATTGAGCAGTGCGCGGCGCTTCGCGGTGAGACTCGCATCATCGGCACCGTAGAAAGCGTCGGTGAAATCCCCCAACACGGCGCCCGCTTCGACCGAAGGAAGCTGGTTGCGGTCGCCGAGTAGGACGAGGGTCGTAGCGGGGCGAAGCGCCGCGAGCAGTTGGCTGAACAAAGCGACATCGAGCATCGAAACTTCATCGACGACGACAAGCCGATGGGGAAGAGGCCGGTTTTCGTTATAGTGAAAGGTGGCGGTGGAAGGACTGTAGCGAAGCAGGCGGTGGACGGTTTGGCCTTCGATGACCCCGAGGGATAGGTCGCGTATAATGTTGTCGTGTTGTTTTTTGTCAATATTTGCGTCGGCAAGACGGCGCTCGAGGCCTCGAAGACTCGATTGGATGCTTTCGTGCATGCGGGCGGCGGCGCGACCGGTTGGTGCGGTCAGAGCAATTTGCTCCGCAGTGAGATCCGGCCATAAGCGTAGGTGGCAGCGGAGAATCTGCAGTGCTACCGAGGTTTTGCCGGTGCCCGGTCCGCCGGATATTACCGAGGTGCGGTTGAGTAGCGCCAATGCGGCGGCGGCCTGCTGACGCGGGTGGAATGTAACCGGCGTATCGCCGCGAAAGAGCCCGCGGCCGACGTGCACTTCGTGCACAATCTCTCGCAGAATGTCCTCGGGGTATGATACCGCGGTATTGTCCAACCGTAATGCGGTGGAAGCGATAATGTCTCGCTCGGCGCGATAATAGCGCTGAAAATAGTAATGGTCTCCGATGCGGACAATCGGACGTGGTGCGTCGGCATCGTTTGATACAAGCGGGTATAACGGACGGCGGGTATTGAACCGATCGACCAACTCTTCGAGCGTGCTTTGAATTGTGCTTTCATGCTTTCGGAATTGCCGGATAAACCGCTCTGCATCGCTCTCCGTCTCCGTCTCGGCGCGTGTTCGAAGTGCGGCAAGGGCTTTGTTGACGGCGCCGCGGAGAATTGGTCCATAGCGGTAGTGAAGCCTGACATTCCCCTCCGCGAGATGTATGAACATCGTCACTAAGAACACCATGAGCGCCGAATCCGTATCCTTATCGAGACGCCCTTCGGAGTGCAACAGGTGGACTCTCCGCATGTCGACGACGGAGAGAATCCCGGACTCGAGAAGAAGCATGATCACAAGCTCGACCGGAGTGTCGGGCCATAGTGACGATTCGGTGAGTCGGTCTCTGCGCGGCGTGCGCCCGCGTCCTAGTCGGAGCATAGCGTACGCATCATGCGATTTCATCGATAACTCCCCGAAGTCAAAAGTGCCCGAAGTTTGGTGTTGTCAAGCATGTGCGCGCGAATCGCTTGCCCATAATTTTCCAGCAAGGCTTTTTTGCTTGGTGGGCGAGACACGATAAAGCCCGTATCGCCGTTTTCACGCGCGCCGCGCATGAAACAGTAGATTACGCCGCCAAAATGGTGATTGAAATCGTAGGCCGGGAGGCGCGAACGGAGCCAGTGGTCGGTCGCGAGTGTATAGAGCATTTTTTGGATTGTATACCCTTTTTCTTTCATGCTTTGCTTGAGTGACGCCGGTGAATAGGATGGTAGGTGGTTTGATTTCCAGTCGAGAATGTAGTAGCGATCGCGGTATCGAAAGAGCAGGTCGACGTATCCTAATATATGGCCGGCGTCACCCCCCGCACCGAATCGCCCCCGCTTATCGAATGCAAAATGGAATTCCATCTCGCAAACCTTTTCCTTGTCGGGGAGATCGCAAAGCCTCAGAGAAGAGCCCGGTTCGGCCGGGTCGGGTATTCGCGCGCGCAGGCAATGCCATACGATCGAAATGATCCGCTCCACGTGATTCGTTTCGGTGATCGAGGCCCGGTGCAGAGCGGTGGTAACGAGATCGAGTAGTGGTTGATTGGCTAAAAGACCTTGTATCGAACCGGCGTTTCCTACGACTTCGAACGATACGCGTTCCATAATTTCATGGAGCATATTCCCAATATGGCCGCCGCGGGGTAAAAGGTCCTCTTGTGCGGGTTGTTCGGTATCGGGAATATCGATTTCGTTCTCTCGACCCGGTTCTTCGGAACGGTTCCGCCGCCCTTCGAGCGTGTAAACGTATGAGCGAGCATGCGCCAAAGCCGTATACGATGTTTGGCAGCGGTATCGTGACTCAAGGGAGAGTGCGCGTAGACGTCGGGCGAGAGCACTCGCGGGCTCCGTGGTTGCCGGTGCCCCCAGAAATGATTCGGTTTCATCGGGGCTCAGAATACGAGCTGTTGCGGGACCGTCGCCGTATGCGGGAGCGATTTTACTCACGGAACTTTCGTCGATATGGAATATTCCCCGTGTTTCTTTGTCTACCGCTTGCATAAAGCATGCCGACAAAAATGTCTCTGAAGGTGATGCATGATGATATTTGCGAAGAATATCGTGCGTTTCCGTGTCGGGGTGCCAAATAGGAAGGTACATGGCGCAAGCGGCGCGGGTGAGGGCGACATAGTAGAGCCGTCTGTTTTCGTCGTCGATCCGTGCAAAGGAATGTTTTCGAAGCGTTTGCGGAGAAGTGTCTATCCAGTAGTCCGTGCCGCCGTTACGATTGCGCAACTCGAGATAGTCATGCTGCGTAAGCTCTTTGCCGGCCCCCCCGGCCAAGAATACAATCGGAAAGCCAAGACCCTTTGATGCGTGAATGGTCATAATCCGCACCCGGGGCTCCTCGGTTTCCTTCTCGAACCGTCCAGCTTCGTCGTTGGGCTCGATTCGCTGATCGTAGAGACTGCGCAAATGGCGGACGGCGTCGTGCAAAGAACTACGTTCACTGAGCAGATACTCTAAAAAGTATGAAGAAATCCGGCGGTGGTTGGCCGTCAACCGCTCGGCTTCGGGGTGTAGCGCAATGCGGGAAAGTATACCGGTCGTATCGTAGATGTCGCGTATGAGCCGGGGCCACAGGCGCCGGTCTCGAAGCTCACGCCATCTATGATACCAACGGGTTTCATTCATGTCGTTTGTATCGAGGTCGATAGCTTCGAGACGTTGCGGAGAGCAATCGAAAAATGACGTGAGCAGTGCTTCCTTGATTGCTTTGACGTCATTTTCGGGGGCCGCGACGGATTCCAT
>WJJU01000182.1 GCA_014729595.1 Chitinivibrionales bacterium | reverse complement strand
GACCTGTACAACCATGTGTGGAGGACCGAACTGGTTGGTGAATTGACCGCGCCCGTAGTTGCCGAAGGGAAGGTGTTCGTGGCATCGATTGACGCGCACACCATCTATGCGCTTGACGAGGAAACCGGTAAAGTCAGTTGGAAGCGCGTGACCGGCGGGGCGGTTGATTCACCGCCCACGATCTACGCCGGTATTGTGGTGTATGGGTGCACGGACGGCTATGTTTACGCTCACAGGGCCGAAGACGGCGAGTTGCTGTGGAAGTTTCGCGCCGCGCCGGCGGATCGGAATATCGGCGCCTATTCCAAGCGCTTGGAGTCGGCGTGGCCCGTGCATGGAAGCGTCCTTTGCGACGACGGCGCAATTTATTGTTGTGCCGGCAGGAATACGTACGTGGACGGCGGTATTCGTTTCTATAAGTTGAATCCTTTCACCGGCGAGGTTCTCGTCGATTCGACGTTCTTCTATCTCGATAAGCAGCGCCAAATCAATAAGGATCCCGACATAGGCAAGATCGGCGACGTTGAGGGATTCAAAAACAACATTCTCTCGGCAAATGAGGCAGCCCTCTTTGTAGGGGAAGATGCCTTCGAGCGGGACCTGACTCCCATAGTCGGTACGAGTGGCGATGAATACGATCATCTATTTGCCATCAATAATTTTCTCGACGACACATGGGCGCATCGATTTCTATGGACATACAGCAACAGCCAGGCCGGGGGATATAACGGGTTCGTCTATCAGGCCGCCAATGAGCCGGCGGGGCGTATTCTCGTTTTTGACTCCACGCGGGTTTACGGCTATCGGCGCAAGATAATCGAGAACAAGGTCGAGGATTTTTCTGCGCATTTGATATGTTCTTCAAAAGATAAGTATGACTCGCTTTGGACAAGGGATTCCGACATCATTGTTCGCGCGACGGCTTTGTGTGACAATGCGATTATCATCGCCGGCCCGCGCAACGTCGATAACGACAGCGCCACCAATACCGCCGCCTTTGAGGGCAAGTATGGTTCGCTCTTGCAGGCCGTGTCAAAAGAAAACGGCGCGCTTCTCAACGAATGGGCGCTCGACACCACGCCGGTATTTGATGGAATGGCGATCGCTCACGATCGAGTTTTCTGCTCACTGGAAAACGGTTCCGTCGTTTGTTATGCCGAAGGGGATCCGGTAGGAATACATGCAAATGGTATTCGTCGCCGGTTCGACTCTTTTGTGCGGGCAATCAAGAGTTCCATAGAAAGGACCGTGGAAAGGAATAAGCCGCGGGTCACGCCGGTAACAACGGAGAATGCGGAAGAAAAAACCGTCCATAAAACCGTACCGTCCGTTCCCTCATACGGTGTTCTTCGCTCCTACTGGCCCGGCGTAGTGGTGGATTCCTTGGCCGATATCGTTGAAATTATGCGTACAACCTCACCACTAACGTCCACGGTGCTTAGCGATTTCGACAATGCGGCGAATGCGGCGGACAATTATGTCGAACTGCGGCAGGGGTATCTTGTGGCACCGGTCAGCGGCTACTATAAATTCGCGCTCAGTTGTGATGAATTCGGTATGCTGGTAGTGAGCACCGATTCTTCTTCGGCGCTGCTTCGTACCATAGCGCGGGTAAACGCCCCGATGAAGCCGGATGAGTGGCACGCCGACGAAACGGCGACGGAGCGGATTTACATGGAGGAAGGCGCACGCTATTATGTCGAGGTCTATCATGCGGAACAAAGCGGCGACGATCACTGCATGATAGGGTGGATACGGCCCGATGCCGAAGAAAAAATGACGCCGATTGCGGCGGAATACTTTGTTCCGCCAACGCGCCGGTAAAGCCCGTTCGCGGCCGGCGGGGTGGCGACGGCTCCCCTCGAACCGGCGGCGGAGTCAAATTACGGTGTTAAGATGCTCGCTACGTGCACGCAAAGCGACATGGAATTCAAGCTCGATTTAAAGTGTCTCGGTTAATCATTTCAAAGGGAAAGCGGTATTGTCGACCGCAAGGGAGGTTATAATGGCACAACGATTCAAGAATGCAAAAACCGGTATCGACATCGCGTTGTGGACAAGGATAGCGCTTGTGTTGATTGCGGCGTGCGTGGTGCGGGGGGCCTACGGGGAAAGGATTAGGATATTCGACAACAGCAAAAAGGCGATTGTCTGCTTTACGGATTCGCACCGGTACGGGCAATTCCTGGGTCAGCGCGTAGAGCAATATTTCAAAGAGGAGTTGCAGACGGAACCGTCTCCGGTCGTGGTCATTGAGATGGCTCATACTG
>WJJU01000181.1 GCA_014729595.1 Chitinivibrionales bacterium | reverse complement strand
TCTGTTCACTGCACCTCCCGCATAATCCGAATATCTGTACCGTATGGCGTTCCATACGAAAATGATTTGCCTCGGCGATCGCGGTGATCTTTTTTTCGAGCGCAAAATCTTGGAATTCAGTTATCCGCCCACAGCGCCTGCAGATAAGATGCTCATGGTGGCCGACACCGGCGGTACACTCATAAAGCGCGTGTGTCTGATCTACATCGATCTTCCGCACCACCCCCGCTTTGCACAGGTGCCCGACCGTCCGATACACCGTCGCCCTGCTGACCCCGTCGCCACGTCGACGCATGCGGGCCGCCAGCTCTTCGGCATCAAAATGATTCGGACTCGCAAGAATCTCTTCAAGCACGGCACGACGCTGCGGCGTGCAGGCGAAGCCCTTTTCACGTAAGTAGTCAACAAACGATTCCAGTGCCGCACCCTTATCAGATAACGTCACTACCGCCCCCTTACAGACTGTTGACCCAATCGTTGCATAACAATCCGTTTGACATTTATTTAAGTAATTCAATTATTTGGTCACTACTCAGGTTCGCCCCCTAAATCCCCCGCGGGAGCGATTTAAGACCTGGTGAATCGATAGTTTTGCATTTAAGTCCCCCCTGCGGGGGATTTAGGGGGCGCAAAGCGTGTTAACGACCTACCACCTGAGTAGTTACATTATTTGGACTTATAGCCAAGGTTATATCTATTTCGGGATTTCACTACCGGTGAATTTCGGAAATCTCAATATATGTCAAACCAGTTTTTACCCTCAGGGAAAGCCCCTCGGCATCCAATCGATTCGTTAGGCGCAATCCACTTACGACCAGTAAGCGTTCCCCGCCTCGCCTCACGCTTGAATACCGAGGAACTTTGGCAACGATAGGGTTAAGCGGCTATCCCGTGCCGCAAAACCGAACGCTCCGGCGAAAAAAACTTGGTTGCGCGTAACGCATATTCCTTGCCGCGCACGCAACGGCGTGACAATACATTGATAGAGAAGGCTTCTTAAACCCCCTCTTAGATTGAGACTCAATCTCATTGAAATATATGTTTAAATCCTCATGAAAACAACGATTAGCCCGCTTCATCATCTTCGTTCCCCAAACACGGAAGAGCCGTATATATTTTGAGCTTCTCCATCGTCTGTCGGACCCCGGAGCAAAGTCCATTTTTAAGCCATGAGGGGAAGGTGCCAAATGCACGCACTCAATAGAGCTATTTGCGGAATCGTTGCCGTCGCCGTTGCCGGATTGATTACGACATCCCGAGCTTCCGATGAGATTGATGTCATTTTATCGGCCCATTCGGTACCCGCAAGCGCTCGGAGCGGAGGTTTGCTCAACGCCGGGGCGGCCATGCTCGATGGTGTCGCGGGCATTTTGGCAAATCCCGCCGTACCCACTAGGTACTTTATCACAAACGAAAACACGTTAGGATTTACCTATTCATACGGGCGGGGGGCCGTATTCTCCGATCATATCATAACCGCCGGCTCTCTGTATTCTCTCAACCCACAACTCACCGTCGGCGGCATGTACCGTCTGCTTCGTCAGGATGAAAACCGGTATCAGAACGAGCTGATAATCAACGCATCCGGCCGCATGTTTCAGCGGACCGTCGAGCGCGGACCCGTAGACTTGGGTATCAATGCTCGGCTCGAAGACATGAAATGGGAACTCAGGGATCTTACAAAACCTACGCGAGTCCGTTATACGGCCACAAAGGACAATACATGGGAAGCCGACGACACAACCTATGGTACCATTCCCTCAAACACGATGTGGGAAGAGCGGCGAATCCTGTTCGATTTGGGCTTGTATCAACGGCAGTTCACCGAGACTCTCGATTTCGGCATTACGTTCCACAACCTGTTTGGCTACCAGTGGCGGAAACACAAACCCCTTTATGAGTGTGTCAGCCGCCGGAACGTAGATTCAAGCGGTGTAAAGCCCAATGACACGACAAGAATAGATTCATGCTACTACTTGGAGGATGACGGTGGACGGCAAATCGATCCCTATTACAAGCGTATGAGTATCGGAATGCTCTACCATGTGCGTGTTGTGGACGGAAAAGCGCTCGTGCAAGTTCCTTTGCAGGCGGAATTCATCGGCATATTCGATCGATCAGAAGACACGCATTTCATTTTTCGAACCGGTCTTGAAGTCTGGTTTCGGGACAGCTACTGTCTTCGATTCGGCTATGCTCGCGCTCCGCGGCAATTCCCCTCCGACGCCGGTATCAAATCGTACGAAAATGATAATATCGTAGGAGGGGGAGGCGGTATTCTGCTCGAACGTTTCGGGATTGATCTGTATGTCTACGGAGATGAATGGGGGCTGGCGACGACCGTTTCATTTTAGGTTCGGGGTATTCAGAGCACCATCCGCAAAAAAATATGGCGGCAAGAAGTGCGTTCCCTTAGATTGCTTATGAAAAAACCGGGAGAAGAAGCATGGCTACGATCACACAAACGCACGGCGGCGTTACGACGGCTAAGGGCTTTGCCGCAAGCGGTGTAGCCGCCGGCATCAAGAAATCCGGCAACGAAGATCTCGCTGTCGTGCGAAGTGAAAAGCCCTGCACCGCCGCGGGCGCTTTTACCCAAAACGCGGTTCGGGCCGCTTGCGTCGACCGAAACCGTGCCCTTCTTCCTTCAAATGACATTTACGCCATTGTGGTAAACGCCGGCAATGCAAACGCGTGCACCGGCACGCAGGGCAAACAGGATGTCGAAACAACTGCTTTGCGAACCGCGGAGGCTCTCTCCATCCGACCGAAACAGGTACTCGTAGCTTCGACCGGTGTGATCGGCGAATTTCTTCCTATGGACCGAGTAACGCAGGGGATTAAATCCTGCGCCCCCCAACTGTCCGTCGAGGGTGGTACACGGTTTGCCGAAGCCATTATGACTACCGATACGGTCGTCAAGGAATACGCACTCTCGGTCGGTTTTACTAAGGGGACTATCCTCATAGGCGGTTGCGCCAAAGGCTCGGGGATGATTCATCCGAACATGGCAACCATGCTGGCATTCATAACCACCGACGCCGCGATCGCGCCTCAGGCACTCGACAAGGCAATCAAGCGTGTGGTCGATAAAACGTTTAACAATCTCACCATTGATGGAGATACTTCCACCAACGACATGGTAGTGATACTCGCCAACGGTATGTCCGGTGTCCCCGTCACGAGCGCAAGTGAGCTTGCCGCGTTTGAAAACGCTTTATATGAGATCTGCAATAACCAGTGCTCCCAAATCGCCGCGGACGGCGAGGGGGCGACCAAGCGTGTGGATATTACGGTAACCGGCGGAGAAACTAGCGAAGACAATCGGCGTGCGGCCAAATCCATAGCCGGCTCGAATCTGGTGAAAACCGCCATGTTCGGAGGCGATCCCAACTGGGGCCGCATTCTATGCGCCGTCGGCTATTCCGGTGCGCGGTTCTCCGAAGAGAACATCGAAGTTCGGCTATGCGGCCTTTCGGTCTGCCGTGCTCTACGACCGGTGGCTTTCCCGGCCGACGAGATGCATTCGAAGCTGAGTCAAAATATTGTTTCAATCGAGGTGGACCTTGGACTGGGCGGAAATGATGTGTCGGTCGCACACACCTGCGATCTGACCTACGACTATGTTAAAATCAATGCGGAATACCATACTTAGCTTAGTATCGAAGCGCTACGGGGGCACGCAAAACGCGTAAAGGGTGCAAATACGCTCATTTCGAGAGCCTTGGTGAGCGGGCGTAGAGATAGTATCCGGCTTACGTCGGAGTTCGACCAATATGAGATTTACCGATAGGCTTCCGTTACCTGCAAAACCCTACCGCGCGAGGTAATCTATGCGCCGTTAAAACAGTGGATTAATTGTGGCGTTTCAATCGAGGGTGACAGCACAAAGTCGGTGAATATCCCTTTTGAGATCAGAATGAACAATCCCTTTTTCTCCGTCGATCTCCTTAGAAAAGTTTTCTACGGTAACGATATACCGTACAACCTGGCTACAAAGCTCAAATTGTCGCTTGTCGACCCCCTGACCGAAGACACCCTTGATTTCACCACGCAAAGGATCGATGTGGTCACCGATTCCCCGGCTACCCGGCCCGACTCTTCGACTATGGCGCTCTTGGTGGACGCGGCGTCGCTTAGTCTGAACGAATAGCGAACGATACATCGCTTTGCCGATGACCGGAATCCTGTGCCGAACACCATTTCTCCGGCAGCTTGGAGCCCATGAAACCCACCCATACCACCTCTCACCCTTACGCGATGGCATTAGCTTTGCTGGATAGCTTTTTGGGGGGGGAACGTTCCGCGCGCATCGAATATCTTTAGGCCAAGAAGCGCGGAGCAACTGAAAGGAGAATGGTATGAGTCTTGCCGAAAAAAAATGTAAACCATGCGAAGCCGGCACGCCGCCGCTGGATGAACAACAAGAAAACGAATTGATTGAACAACTCAAAGGGTGGCACCTCAACCGGCAGGGCAAACACAAAATCAGTAAAACGTTTGAGTTTCCCGGTTTTTTGGATGCCGTCCGGTTCGTCGTGGAGCTGGGGCATGTGGCCGAAGCCGAAGGGCATCATCCGGACATACATGTGTACTACAACAAAGTAGTCGTCGATCTCTGGACACACAAAATCGGCGGTCTATCCGAAAACGATTTCGTTATGGCGGCAAAAGCGGACCAGATTAACTTGGCCGCGGCTCGCCCATAGCAAGCCTCCGATTTTCGCAATCGCCAACAGTTTCGCGAATGTGCGATTATGCGGTATGGCAATCGGAGGGGCGGGCATTCTCGCCCCCCCGGAGAAAACACGCCCACAATGGGATAAAACCCACTACCGGCATCGATAAGGAAACGAGACTTCGTAAGCCTAAAACGCCGATAGAATCCGAAGAGCTTTCCAGCTATTTCTCTTCTTGCGCAATCGCCGCATTATCGCGATCACGACCTCGGTATAGTTCTTCGCTATCACCGTTTTGAGTCGCGGGGGATGCCTATCGGTATCAGATAAATCGCCGTTTCTTTCGGTCCGCATTCTACAATCTCACACACTTCATCGGGCTCAAATGCCCCCACGGGAACCGAACCAAGACCGAGTGCAACAGCTTGAAGATGAATGTTTTGTGCCGCATGACCCGCTTCAACGTAGACATACAGTCGCCCTCTCTCACCATATCTATCGGTCGTACGCTCCGGTACCGCCGTCAGGACCACAACCACCGGGGCCGAAGACACATAGCTTTGCCCCATCGCCGCCTTCCCGAGTTCCCGCATATAATTTCCTTTTTTAATCGTTTTGAGCGCGTGATCTTCCGGAAGGTAATGGAAAACACCATCTTTTGTTACAACGTAACTCTCCAGCGGGTAAGTGGCGCCGGCGGAAGGTGCGGCACGAAACCCGCGGGATGTATCGGTAATTCCCTGCGCGGCGAAGAGTAATTGCGCTATTTGCCGCTCGGACAGCGTACTATCTTTATAAGCCCGCACGGACCGCCTGTGAGCAATTGCTTGTTCGACCGACATGGCTCCTTCCTGCCCGGGTAAGGGTAATTGTATCATGGTGGAACTCCTTTTATCCGAAGAGGAATCTTTTGAGCAAACGGTGCAAATTCCCAGGCATAAAAAGACATAAGCATGGAATTTCGTCTTCATGATCGCCGGCACCCGCAAAAAGTAGAAGAAACGGAACAACCCGTTCGCAAAACTGTATCATGCAACACGTGAACTGCAAATGATTTTTTCACTAAGGAGCATAAGCTAATGAGAAGCGCAAGTCGTATCGACTATTACGCACGACGCGAAAAACATCTACAACACCTATTCGGGAAGTGCAGCGCCAAGCTTACTACCCTGTCCAACGCTCGGTTGGCATCCGTTTTGGTTGCCGCGGCCGCGGCCGCTTATCTTTTCCTCAACGACAATCCGTGGATTGCGACCGCCGCAATCATAGGGGGTCTGATACTGTTCGCCGTTTTCGTGGCACGCTATGGCCGCGTGAAAGGTATGTGTACCGTTATACGACGTATCATCGAAATCAACGGCGTCTCTCGACTTTCCATCGAAGAGAAGCGGGCAAAGATTGCGGACCGCGGCGAAGAGTTCATCGACAACGACCATCATTATGCGGTCGACCTGGATATTTTCGGTAAAGGATCGTTGTTCCAACTTATCAATTGCGCGACAACCTATTTTGGTCGCGAAAGGCTTGCCGAAATACTATCCCAAAAGCGGTTTGACCACCGCACCATCGTACACGTTCAGAACGCTTTACGGGAATTGGCCGGCAGTGTCGGTTTTCGGCAGAAATTGCAGGCTTATGCGCGGGAATCCAAAGATATTGGAAGGCCGCCATTCGACTTTATTCGGTGGTGCCGGGAACACAACGAAAAACTCGGTTCACCCGCACTGGTTCCGGCAATACGAACGCTGCCCTTTGTAACCGTCGCCTCGCTGCTCTCGTTAGCGCTTCATCCGATTGCGTTTCCGGTTTTCTTTCTCCTTCTTCTTGCGCAGTTCACTTTAATTGCAATCCACATGCGCAAAATTCACGCGGTTTATACCACCTTGTCCGGAATCGTCGAGCGCTTGAAATCATATAGAGATATCATGCGTCTCCTTGAAAAGCGGGTATACAAAACAGAAAAACTTCAAGCTCTTCATCGGACACTTCTCGACCCCTCATCGAAAGCCGCCTCGAGCCATATCGGACGGTTGGACAAAATTCTCGTGAATCTTCAGGTCCGCCAAAGCCCCCTCATTCATTGGCTCCTTAATCTTCTTTTCCTCTGGGACTTGCAGTGGTTTATCGCATTGATTAATTGGAAACGGCGCTACGGCCGTTGCGTTGAACCGTGGCTGCGCTCCGTCGGTGAATTCGAGACGCTTGCAAGCCTCGCGCGTATCGATTTTGACAACCCGGACTGGACCTATCCCGTCGTCACGGGCGAAGGACACCTTTTCGAGGGTGAAGAACTAGGTCATCCGCTTATTGAAGAGCGGGACCGAATTTGCAATAGTTTTTCTATGGTCGAGCCCGGAACGACGGCGATCATTACCGGTTCGAACATGTCCGGAAAAAGTACGTTTCTGCGAACGGTCGGCATCAATCTTGTCCTCGCCTACGCCGGCGCCCCGATATGTGCCGCATCATTGAAATGCTCACGCATGGACATCTACTCTTCTATGCGCATACGAGACAATCTCTTAGGCAAAGTTTCCACCTTTTATGCGGAGCTGCTTCGGATTCGCGACATGGTAACCCACGTCAAAACCGGAGAACCGTTGCTCTATCTTATCGACGAACTTTTCCGGGGAACGAATTCGCGGGATCGGCACGAAGGCGCCGTGGCGGTGCTCAACACTCTCCGCGGAGAGGGCGGCATGGGGCTCATTTCGACTCATGATCTTCAACTGTGCAACCTCGCCAAACAATATCCCGAGAAATTCCGTAATTTCCATTTCGAAGAGCAATACGTCGACAACAGCATCACCTTTGACTACAAGCTTCGCCACGGACCGTCAACAACCACCAATGCGATTAAAATGATTCAAATGGTGGGGATCGACGTGGAGGGGTATCGACATGCGCAAGAGAAATGAAGATATCAATGCAAACGAGGTTCGGGATGAGTGAGGTCGGACCGGGAATGCCTCGCCGGTGGCTCCAAGCGCCTCAGACGGCGGTGAGGCTTCTCGGAATCACCGCGTATTACATGACCCTGCCTCCTCATCGACGGCTGAGTTACTCTCAAAGCAACGAGGGGCAAAATAGGTATTCCTTAAGCCGCGGAAGATTGTCTTGTCAAACAAAATCAAGCTCATTCAAGCCAATTCCATTAATCACGAATTTCAGACGGGTGGTCAAGCCGTTTTTCATGTACAATATTATAATGCAGGAGAGGCGGGGCCTTTTCTCTGTGACCGTCCACTCCGCAATCCTTACATTGTCGACGCGGCGGTCATAATTCACTATGCATCTCTTAATGCTTATGCCGTACTTATCGACATCCGTTGGAATGCGTCCGTGTACTATCGGAAAGTCCGGAATGCCGTA
>WJJU01000180.1 GCA_014729595.1 Chitinivibrionales bacterium | reverse complement strand
TGCCGCGACCCGTCGGCCTAAACCGCCGCTTTATCAATCTCGACAAGATGATACACGCACCCCTTATCCGTCAGCGCATCGAAAATCTCTTCGTTGTGTGAAATCATCATAAGCGCCACTCCCTCGCGAAGCTTTCGCTCGAGCAACGTGAGTACTTTGGTTATACTGTCGAAATCCAAGCCGTTGAGAGGCTCATCAAGGATAACGAGATCCGTTTTCATCGCAAGCGTCCGCAAAAGGTTTAGCCGCTGCTTTTGCCCGCCGCTCAGTCGCGCAACCTGCTTGCCCAGAAAGGCATCGTCAATCTCACCTTCGAAGAGTTCGCGCAGCCACGCACGAACCTTGTCGGGCCCCGGGCGCGGTACGATCGGCAGGCCGGTAAATGTTTCTTTCACCGTTGCCCTAAGATCGAGCGCCTCGTCGGCGTGCTGAAATAGCATCCCCGCGCGTTTTCCCCATATTTTTGTACGCCATTCATATCGCGGGGTATGATTGTTCATCTCCACGCCGGCAAGAGTGAGCGAGTATTCATCGCCCCGTATCAATCCCATGATTACTTTAGCAAGAGTGGTCTTTCCGACACCGCTGGGTGCTTTGAGATATACCATCTCACCGCGCCCGATAATCAATTCCGTCGCGGAGGAACGATCCTTTTCCGCACGAATCTCTAATCGTCTACCAAACACGGATACCGCCGGCGCCATGCGCAACACCCGTTCATTCGCCCCGGCCCTCACCACCGTCCGCCCATCTTTTGAGCGCAACCATTCCAAGTACCGTTCGTCCGAAAAATCTCTGAGGAAGACCGTTGATCCTTGTTTACGGCGAAGTTCCTTAAAGTGAACTTTTTCGATAAGGTCTTTATGGCTTCCGTGAAGTTCGCTGATCATCGAATAATCGTGGGTAATCAATAGAATGGTGAATGCTTTTTGTCGGTATCTCTCCATGAGCATGTGCAAGAAACGGTTCCGGTAGCCGTCATCCAAGCTTCCCGTGGGCTCATCGAATACGAAAAATGTACGCGGGTTGCGCTCCTTTGCGTTCGTTAAACGAGCAATTTTCTTGAACGCCATGGCGAGCAACACGCGTTGCTTCTCTCCACCGCTCGGTCGATACGGTTTAGGGTGGATATCGATTACTTTTTGAACACCCCCCGCTTCGGAGGTTCCCCAAAGTGACTGAAGGATCTCCCGCTCTTCGCGGGTAGCGCCCCCAAGGCTCCCCTCGCGAAGCTGATCGGATAATTTCATTAGGGCATTGAGGTGTGAAGAAGGTTCTTGGAACACGAAAAAGCTGTTTTGCCGCATCTCCCGGGTGATTATTCGGCTCAGGTAATCTCGATAGGATCGGCCGTTGATCTCGATGCTTAGTTCGTCGGGGTCCAACAAACCGTATACCGCCTTGCTGATCATCGATTTACCTATGCCGGACTCTCCGAGCAAGACGGTTATCTCATCGGCGGCGACGGAAAATTCATCAATATCGACGATTGGTCGCTCGGCGCCGCGAATCACTACACGATAACGAAAAGCGGTCATAGATGGTGCCTCTCGGCGTAACCGTTCGAAATTTTGTGGATGCACAGAAGGGTGAATACGATCAGAAACGCCACCGTTATTCCCTGAAGATGGCCCAAGAAAAGATTCGGGGCGTAGAGCGGATGCGTCAGGGTGTGTCCGATCGCCAGGATGTCTTGTTTGCTGTCTATCTTTGCCAACAGACTTCCCAAAGTGGGCGGAAGGCTTACCGCGCTGACATCGGTGGAAAGCCCGACCGAAATGATGAAATCAACACTACACTGAAGGAAAACCGCGGTCCCGATAACCGATATGAGTTTGTTGAAAATGTGTACGCGACTGTTTTTCCAGAGTATGTTGAAATTGATAATACGGTTTTCGGAAACACCGCAGACCAGCATGGCGTTATAGAAGTCCCGTTTACGAAAATGCTCGATACGCTCACGCATAAGGTCAACCATTTCCGAAAAAACAAAAACACTCATGATTAGCGCCATAAGCGTAAATATGAGCATATTTGATCCGAGTGCACCCCGTTTCGCGAGCGCGGCGACAAAAACATAGCCGAAAAGAACCCCGACAACTTGAGGGATGGACCGAATCAGGTTCATAACGAACGCGGCGACCATATAGCCGGCTTTCCCCCGACGCAAAGCGAGCGAATCGAGCACAAGAGCGCCGATCCAGCCGAAAAGAAGAACGAACACGGTTACCATGCCGGCAACCAGGAACGTGTTGAAAAAACCCTTCACAACAAGCCGCATTGCGGGTTTATTGAGAAACAATAGGTCCCACAAGCCGACCAACGCAATGGTGCCGGTCCACACGGCGAGCCACCGAGTATCTTTTCGTATATTCGACAGGCGTTCGGTTATAATCATGAGTAAACGGTTTGCCGTAAATTAAGCTTAAGCGTCGGCATAGCGTAGATTTTCCCGGTGCACGATCCAGTCCGTCATTATTTCGGCAAGTTTCACCGCATAGAATATGCCGAGGATTATCGCGATAACGATATCGTAGTTGCGATGGAGCATTTGCCGCAGCAATTCGTAGCTGAGATGACCTTGAATGTTAAGCGCCATTTCGATTATTATCAGGCCGGTTATCAAAAAGGACGCCTGCTCTTTGATCGTTGACAAATATTGCAGGCGGGCATTACGGAATATGTGGTCGAATATATGACCGTCGAACCGCTTGCGCGGCCGGAGTATCGCCTTGAGCGCTATGCCGTCGGGAGCATGCCGCTCGTACGAATCGTGAAGGTTTTTCGCCCTTGCGGTCTCGACATAGCCCTTTCGGGATTCGGCGACCAGAAAGGTGTAAAACTTATTTGCATAGGTTACCAAAAGACCATTCGACACGACGCCCAGAAGGATCATGAACGGAAGTGTATCGGTGCTGAATTTGGTGCGGATCGAATAGGCGATAACATAGGCCGGCGAAAAGAGGACCACGTAGGCAATTACCGAAACCATGGCTGTTACCACTCGCATAACGGCCGTTTTCGCATGCAAAGGGCGGCTTTGGTCGTATTTACTTTTTTTGCGTATGAACCACCATACGCCCAGCGTCTGCACCCCGTAATACGTCAGCGCCATAACAATTCCGAAGACGGCGAGAAATTTGAGATACATAGCGATAAGTTCACCAAATTTTTCACGAGTAAGTGTTTCTTCGACATGAGCATGCTGAAGAGACTCGGTGAAGCGCTGGGTGTTGATTCGCCGCGCCGTCTCAACATCTTCGACATGCTTTGCCTTACCTTCAGGGAAGTATATCGTAAGAACGTCCACCAGCAGCGCCCGCTCGAAAGAGCGATCGAAATCGACGAACGACAGATCCCCGTAGCCTTCGAGCGCCCCCGTAGTATCGAGGGTATCGCCCCTTTTACGCGCATCACCGGTTAATACCGACGCACCGATCAATATAACGGTTACAAACACGATGCTCAATACATGCTCCGTCAATCGCGCTTTCATTGGTTGCCCGGCTTGATAATAAGTGTCGTTTCGCGCCGCTCGATCGTAAAGGATTTACCCAACAACAAGTTTCGGATATCGCCGATGAGCACATTGGTGCTGTGCTCAAGGCGGCGACCACTTTCGATGCCGCCGATTATATCGAATCGCAGTTCACTTTCTTTACGCTCATGCTTCCAGCGAGGCGGCTCCCGGTTGGCGCCGGTAACTTCGTTGAAATGCGCGAAGAAGGCGGCATACGATTCGTTTGCAGCCCTGACCCGCCCTACGATGCGGTCGGCCAGCTCCGCCGAAAGAGCGATCGAGTGCTCTTCTCTATTGTTTTCGAGCCGTTTCCAGCCGTGTGACGACGCCTTTGAGCACCAGCCGTAGCGCGATTCTCTCCCGAGAAGCCGAATATAGTAGCTCGTTCCATACGCGAAAATTTTGATTGCGATCGTCCCGGCGGGCACATATTCACGATCACCCGATTGCGGATAGCGCCGGGAAAGCAGGACCGTTTTCTCACGCTCAATTCGAACGGTATCGCCCAGCACGCGAGCACCCTTGAACTCCTTGTGATACCCGCCCTGTTCAAGCCCGATCAACTTTCCGGCTTCATCCCTCAGCAGATAGTAGGTGTCTCCTCGATATTCACAAATCATGGCTTCCGTTATCCGATCGCCCAAAACCGCCCGACGCTTAACAATGCGTAACGGCGAGAAGGGAAGCAGGCGCTTGCGCGCGGTGGCGTCGAGCGTTTGTTCGTAGGCGTCGAGCACCGATAGCGCCGCCGGGTTTTCGACGATCAGGTAATCGGCGTGGGTTGCGGCATGCAAAAAGGCCGACGCCGACAGCACTATGGCCGCGCCGACCCTTCCGACCCGTATAAAGCTTTTTAGCACGATTGCCAATCTTGTCTCGTCTCGATATTTCAGAAAAGCGATTTGCGCGGCCGTTCTTTCCAGTTCTCGATCGTGGAGAGTTGGGACGCTACGCCGTAAAGGTCAATGCTCTCGTTGTCAAACTGCGTGCTGAAATAGGCTAGTGAGGGAAGCGAAAACAGCCAGCTTCCCAATGCAAGCCGTTGATCGAGTTCGTCGATCATCCGCGCGTATGCTTGTTTGTCGCCCAAGTGCCGCGTCGACATGAACCCGTGCACATATTCCAAAAGCCGCGCAAAACCCTCTCGGTCCGGCGAGTCGCGGCCAAGATCGATACGAAAGAAGTTACGGTTCTCTTCGAACGAGCTGTTGTCGACAACACGCTCGCCCTCGCCGTCGGCCGTGGTTACAAGGTTAATGCGATGCGAAGTGAAATCGGGTTCTCGAAGAAAAATATCGTAGAGGTCAAAGAGAAAATTGCTGCGGTATCCGCAAACCGGCACCAGAACGGCGTCGTAGTTACCCTCGGCGATCCTTTGATTGCTGACCGGGGTAACCTGAACCTGTCCCTGGAACAAAGCGGGATCATTGAGGATCCGCACCAACTCCGAAAGCTCTTCGCGATAGCCATAGTTCAGGCACGTCTGGATACGCACGGTGTCGGGCAAAATCGAAACGTCCGCCTCAGCTTGTTGTCGAGCGGGCATAACCACCTGCTCTTCGATATAATACGAAGTCGAGGGGAATACGCTGTAGTTGAGGTAATCGTCGTAGTTGTCGGTGTTGCCCCGGTAGTCGGCGATATGGCGTTGCTGCTCGGTCCCGATCTTAAAAAATCGCTCCATAACGGCGCGATTGTAGATAAGCTTGCGA
>WJJU01000179.1 GCA_014729595.1 Chitinivibrionales bacterium | reverse complement strand
TGCGCTCTTTATCGACGCGTTTGTGGATCAAGATTTTGTCAACCGTTACAAGTTGTTCGTTGCGGGAAGACGGTTGAATCGAGAACGCATGACGTGGGAATATTATGTTAAAAGCCGCAGCGCCCACGAATACCGGAAGATGCTTCGAGGCGGACTCTATCATCCCCCGCACATTTATGTCAATGAAGCGGAGAGTAAGGACGGAAAGCTCAGGCTTATTCATACGTTCGAAGGAAAGCCGCTGGTGACGGAATATATTCATAATACCATGCTGGGGATCGAATACCTTTGGGGGGGACCGGTGGAGTTGGAGACCAGTGAAGTGGTGTCGGTAAGTTCGGGGGGAAGATCGTATGCGGGTACCCTACCGCCGCCCGAGAAGCCCGGTGATGAGCCAAAGATCACCTGGCGGAGGGTGCGTTACAAGATGAGAAACAGGAAATTAACTAAAAAGGAACTCTGAGGTGAACGCCCGGTATGGGCGCCTCTGCGGTTCGGATGGTGGTTACGAGAATGAAAACCGGAAAACACGTGAATACTACCGGAAACGGACACCATACTATGAACAGCGTTATCGGCAGAGCAATGACGAACTTGAATCGGCGAATGGCCGATCGGAGTCGACGTCCGCCAATTGCGTTCGAGCGGTTCCTGGGTGAGATGGCTGATCATCCAACGCTCGTGCTGCGAAGCGTTTTTCAGGTGTTTCATGACATGGTGATGACCTCGGTGGGGGCGGGAGTGGATGAATACCCGAATGATCCGGAGTCGATTCACTACGTTCACTATGACTGTTCGCGGTTGTTTGAAGAGAACTCGGACCGTCCGTTTTTCGCCGATCGACTTTTCGCCAATCGTCTGGTCAGCGCGGTCGAGACGCTTCGGCGTGGGGCTCAGCAAAATAAGATTTATATTTTCAACGGGCCGCCGGGTTGCGGAAAAAGTACCTTCCTGAATAACTTGCTGCGCAAATTTGAAGAATTCGCCAACAGCCCCGAGGGTATGCGGTATGAGATAGTATGGAAACTCGACCCCGCCGTTTTCGGGATCGACACCAAGCAAGAAACGCATCCTCTTCTTGAGAAATTGGCGAGTCTGCTGGAAAGTGGTGACGAAGATACGACGGAACTTGCGCTGGAACGACTGGTGGCGACGAGTCCGGACGGGACTCTGGAGATTCCGTGCCCGAGTCATGACAATCCAGTCCTTATATTGCCTCGCGACTATCGCCCAAAGCTCTTCGAAGATCTTTTCGGCAATACGCCATTCAAAACGGAGTTATTCCGGTCGAAAGAATATGATTGGGTTTTCCGCGAAAAGCCGTGCACGTTTTGCAGCAGCCTCTATCGGGCATTACTTAACACGTTGAAAGACGCCGAAGAGGTTCATAAGCTTGTTTACGCACGACCGTACCACTTTAATAGGCGCCTGGGGGAGGGTATTACCGTTTTTAATCCCGGCGACTCCCCGCCGGAGAAAATCGTGGTACGCAACCGGGACCTTCAACGCCGTCTCAACGCCCTGTTGGGCAACGCCGAAGAAGTACAATATCTGTATTCCCGCTATGCTAAGACCAATAATGGTGTGTACGCTCTGATGGACATCAAAACATACAACACCCAGCGGCTTATTGAGCTGCATAATATTATCAGCGAGGGAGTACACCGGGTCGAGGATATCGAAGAAAACGTAAATTCCCTTCTTTTAGCGGTGATGAATCCCGAAGATCAGGATAATATCAAGGATATTCGTTCTTTCTCGGACCGTATCGAATATATAAGAATCCCCTATGTGATGGATATCAATACCGAGGTGAAGATCTACCGTCACACGTTTGGAAGTCATGTGGAAGAAAAATTCCTTCCACGGGTATTGGAGAATTTCGCACGAATTATAATTTCTTCACGCATGAACACTGAATCCGAAGCGATGAATGAATGGATCGGGAAGGCCGACAAGTATCATCTGTACTGCGACGACAATCTGCAGTTGCTCAAAATGGAGATTTACACGGGCAGAATACCGGATTGGCTTACCGAAGAAGACCGCAAAAAACTTAATGCGCGCCGTCGACGGCAGATAATCTCCGAGTCCGAGACCGAGGGCGGAAAGGGGATTTCGGGTCGCGATTCCATAAAGGTGTTCAACGATTTTTATTCGCGGTGCGCAAAGCAGGACAAGCTGATAAATATGTCCATGCTCTGCGAATATTTTGAACGGGCCCGCAAGGAACTCGCCGAACTTATTCCCGAGGGCTTTTTGGATTCGTTGGTGAGGATGTACAACTATACCGTGCTACAAGAAGTCAAGGAATCCCTCTACTACTACAACGAGCGGCAAATCGCTCGTGATATTCTCAACTATCTTTTCGCCGTCAACTTCGAGCCCGGCACCGTCGAGGTCTGCACGTTCACGAAAGACAAACTCGAAATAACTACGGACTTTTTCGATCTGATGGAGACGCGGTTTTTGGGAGAGAAGGCCGATGAGGCACAGCGACGGAAATTTCGCGACGATACGCAAAAAGAGTACACTTCACGCACTCTCACGCAAGAGATGATGGTCGGCGAACGCAATATCACCCAGACCAACATCTACAACGACCTTCGTGCGCGCTATGTGCAGAATCTCAAAGAAAAGTCGCTCGATCCGTTCCTCGGAAACCAGAATTTCCGCAGGGCAATCAAGGACTACGATTCGAAGACGTTCAAGACCTACGACAAGCGCATTCGCGAAGATGTTCGTTATCTGATGCGCAACTTGCAGAAAAAGTACGGCTACACCGAACGCGGTGCGCGCGAGGTATGCATCTATGTGATCGACAACGATTTGACCAAGGCGTTCGGCGAGGCGTGAGTTTGAGGTGCGATGCACGAAAGGGAATGGCCGGCACCGGGCTAAAAGGCGCCGGCGCAACGCACTGAATCGGCGAGTATTGCTAAAAATACGCCGGTCCGCCTCAGCGAGCGGAGTGACCGTGCCCGCCAAACGGACGAGGCAAAAAATCGGATGCAAGGGGTCCCTCCTTTTAAAGTGGTTGCAATGTGTAATGG
>WJJU01000178.1 GCA_014729595.1 Chitinivibrionales bacterium | reverse complement strand
GTGGTTGTCCCAACCTCGCTGCTGTTTAATTGGGAACGTGAGGCCGGGAAGTTTGTTCCTGATTTGTCGATACTGACATATCATGGCCCCGGGCGGCATCGATACAATACCGTTTTGCACATGGCCGATCTTGTACTCACGACCTATGGGTCCCTTTTGCGCGATCGTGAGCATTTGAAGAATGTGCGGTTTCATGTGATGATGCTTGACGAGGCTCAAGCGATTAAAAATCCATCGTCGGGTGTGGCGCGGGCGGTTCGTTCCATTAACGCTCGGCAGCGTATTGCTTTGAGCGGTACCCCGGTCGAAAACAATCTGACGGAACTCTGGTCCGCTTTTGCATTCGTCAGTCCCGGTTTGCTTGGCTCATACTCCACATTTTCGTCTTTTTACGCGCGCCCCATCGAAAGGGAAAACTGCGAAGAGCGGGCGGAAATCCTGCGACGTCTTACCTATCCGTTCATTCTTCGGCGGACCAAGGAACAGGTCGCGACGGAGCTGCCGCCTAAGACCGAGACGGTCCTCTATGCTGACATGTTGCCGCGCCAACGAACGTTGTATGAGGTGACCAGGGAACTGTATCACGGCCAAATAGCCGGGATGATCGACAAGGAGGGTATGGAAAAGGCGAGCATGCAGGTGTTGGCCGGCCTCCTCCGCTTGCGGCAGATCAGTTGTCATCCGCTCCTGGCCGATGAAAACTTTGAAGGCGATTCCGGAAAATTTAGACTTCTTGATGAATCGCTGGAAGAGATAATCGGCGGCGGACATCGCGTTTTGGTCTTCTCGCAGTTTGTGCGTGCCTTGGAACTATTGTCCGATCGCTTGCGGCGACGAGGCATAGCTTCCGAACTGTTGACCGGTAAAACACGTAATCGCGCGCGCGTCGTCGATACATTTCAGAATAATCCCTCTATTCCCGTATTCCTTATAAGCTTGAAAGCCGGTGGCGTGGGATTGAATCTGACCTCGGCCGACTATGTTATTCATCTTGACCCGTGGTGGAATCCCGCCGCCGAAAAACAAGCGTCGGACAGGGCGTATCGCATCGGGCAAAAACGTAGGGTTTTTGTATATAAAATGATAACCAAAGGGAGTGTCGAAGAGCGGGTTCTTGCTCTTCAGGAACGAAAGCAAGCCCTTATTCGCAGTGTAATTACCACCGAATCCGGATTCTTTAAAAAACTATCGCCGGAAGAGGTGCTGGGATTGTTTGCCGACCCGTCGGATAACGGAGGCGACGGAATGGAAGAGGAGTGCGTCGGCGTGTGTTCCGCTCCCGGGCGGCCTCGGAGCGGTGGAGGACCATGAGACACATTATTTCCCTCGGCTTTGCGGAGTTCGGCGCAGTGCTACTGGTTGCAGGCGCCGGAGTATCCGTTTATGCACAACCACCGACAAGCGTCGGCGGTGGGGGAAGTTCGTACGTAAGTGCCGTGGCCGGCTTCGCGGACGTATTGCTTGCCGGTACGTGGGGCGGAGGATTGATGATGTCCCGCGACAGCGCGGCAAGCTGGAAGCCCGTAGAAAATGGTCCAACCCGATTTATCTACGATATTCATCTGCGGGAATCGCTTCTTTGGGTCGGAACAGACGGTGAAGGAGTGCATTGCTACGATCTTGACGCGGCAAAGTGGCGAGAGGATCGCCGAGGACTTGCAAAGCGCTACATCTTTTGCTTGGGGGGAGACGAAACCGTGCTTTTGGCCGGCACTTGGCGTCGAGGGCTTTTCCGATCGGCCAATGACGGCGCCGACTGGAGTCGTTCCCAAACCGGGCTTGGACGCAAGGTGGTGTATTGTATCGGCACACACGATCGAGTCTATTATGCCGGCACCGCACGGTGGGGCGTGTTCGCATCAAAAGATACCGGCAAAACCTGGGAGAACATAGGACTTCGCGGTATGTCGGTAACCGGCGTGGCGGTGCATGACGGTGCCGTGGTGGCGGGAACATGGAAACACGGCACGTATCGTCGTGCCGTGGAAGATACTCTCTGGGTATCGGTGGGTGTGCCCGCCGAGCCGGTACGTGATCTGTTCTCGACCGCCGGCAAACTATATGCGGCCAAACGCACTATGGGTGTCTTTGTCAGCGACGACGGTATGAGTTGGCGACCGTTTGGGCCGATTGACCAGGATCCCTATGTGCTGGGATGGTGGCGCCGCGGTCTCGTAGTGGGTACCTGGGGCAAAGGCGTATACATTGTTTGGGGAAAGCACAAGAAGCGGCGAACGTTGCCTCCGGACCGATCGCCGCGGAGTGTTCATGTAGCCGATACCGCCGAAAGCTCAATCGTTGGTCGATCCGTACGATCCGCCTCTGATGATTCAGTCTTTGCGTCGGATATCGCCAGCGCCGGCCGCATTCTTTCAGCCCGTTCGTGTCATCGCGGTAAATTGGTTATCTGTTACGAGGTGGAGGGCAGCGGGAGTATTGCCGTTGCGGTACGTGCCAAGGAGGGGCGGTTGATTGCGGGGGAGCTTATTCCGGCCGACGGTGTCGGGCGGTATGTGCTTCCTTTGGATGCGCACTCCGGAGAACAAGATCTCTATCTCGTCAGTATGCGCACGCGTCGTGATGATAAAACCGTTTATGCCTTATCGACCGGGGTGTCCCATTCGGGGCGACGGCATGAAGAGGTATACCACCCTCTTGAGATAAAGGGTTCGGGAGCGAAGGGCGCTCTACAATGATTGTTCATGCGGCTCAGCTTACCAGTATGTCGTCGGAGCAAGGGGCGGGAATCACAAGATCGCTCAGGGGTATGCGCTCCGTACCTTGTTCTTGAATTTTGAATCCCAGCATGTGCACCGTATCGAGTGTGCTTCGAGTCCATACAAGATCCACTCGGTAAGCATCACCTTTCTCGGGATTTATCGCATAAAACCGGTGTCCGTCACGGAACCCGTCCTTACCAAAGTAGGTTCCACTGAACCCACCACTGCTGATATCCCGTAGATAAACCGGAACTTCATGGCGACGTCCGCATTCCAGGCATTGCCGCTCTACCTGCAGCTTGCCGGTCATGGACGACCTTTCATGTTTTCTGCGCTCGCTTGGCATAGAATCTCCCCTTTTAGGTCTTGGTCACCGGGCTCGGTTCTTTGTCCACGGGGGCGTGGGGCTTGCCTCGCGGTTGTGTTCTTCGCCCAAGAGCTAATTGTTCCTACCTGATTCTACACATCGTAATCTAACATTTGAACGCGGGGTTGCGCCAATATAATTTTGCACATTTTTTTTGCGGTTGGATCCGGGGGCGAACGAATGGCGGCGGGTAGTTCAAAAAGATTGCAAAATCAGTCTCGTTTGCGTTCGGCGAATTACTATTTTAGAGCTTGTTTGATAAGCCGTTCCGCTTATCCGGTATGAGTGAGAGTAGGGGTTTAAAGGCGGTGAGGGACGATATGTCCGCCGTGATATGATCGACGAAGCCGATGGGCCCTGCGGCTTCTTGCGGCCGCCCGCGGCTATAGATCGCTTTTCAATAAGTTCAGTGTGGCATCCGCCGAAGTGAGCGGAGGCGAAATGTCGAAGAGTGGCGGCGAATCGAATCCGGTGTGCCGTCGCGGTCGACGCTATAGTATTGCCTTTAAAGTGCCAAAATACTATTAAATTCCCCCGTAAAGGTTTAATCGTTCGAGCTTAGGGGAGCGGGGTCGTAAATTTTTCGCGTTTTTATAAAGAAAGTGCGGCCGAAGTTACGCCGGTTTCGCCGGTGGCTTCGGGGTATTGTGCATACCTGTCCGCATTTCGTACAAACCACAAGGAGTCTTGATGGACGTCAAAGTAATTAACCGCGCCGCGGACAACATCCGGATACTTTCGGCCGCAATGGTGGAAAAAGCAAAATCGGGACATCCTGGCGGAGCGATGGGTGGCGCCGACTTCGTTAATGTCCTCTTTTCCGAGTTCCTTCGGTATGACCCCGACGATATGGCGTGGCCATTTCGGGATCGCTTTTTCCTCGATCCGGGGCACATGTCGCCTATGCTGTATTCGGTTCTTACGCTTACGGGGGCGTTTTCGCTCGAGGATCTTAAGCAGTTTCGTCAGTGGGGAAGTCCGACACCGGGCCATCCCGAGCGTGAAATCGAGCGGGGCATAGAGAATACGTCCGGTCCGCTGGGCTTGGGCCATGGTATGGCATTGGGGGCGGCAATCGCCGAAAGATATCTCGTAGCTCGATTTGGGGAATGGATGGCACACAAGACGTATGTCTATATTTCCGACGGCGGGATTCAGGAAGAAATCTCTCAGGGAGTCGGACGCCTTGCCGGACATTTGGGCCTGGCCAATTACATTATGTTCTACGACTCCAACGACATTCAACTTTCTCACGAAACGAGCATGGTTACCCGCGAGGACACCGCAAAAAAATACGAATCATGGGGATGGCGGGTCGAAACCATCGACGGGAACGACCAGGAACAGATCCGCGGGGCTCTTCAACGGGCCACAAAAGAAACCGAGAGACCCACGCTGATCATCGGTCGGACGATCATGGGTAAGGGTGCGGTAACGGAAAGCGGTGAAAGCTACGAAAGCCAATGTTCTACCCACGGAATGCCTCTAACGAAGGCCGGTGCTTCATTCGGTAAAACGGTCGAAAACCTTGGTGGTGATGCATCCGAGCCGTTTGCCGTTTTTGCGGATGTCGCCGAATATTACGCGTCGATTCGGCAAGAAAAGGTCGCCGCGGTAAAAGCTTTTAAAGAAAAGCAGGAAGCCTGGGAGGGGGCGAATGCCGACCTCGCGGCAAAACTGAATAGCTTTTTGGCCGGTGATATGCCCGCAATTAATTTCTCTTCGATTGAACATAAAGAAAACGGCGCAACCCGTTCCGCTTCAGGTGCCGTACTTGGTACCTTGGCCGAACATATCGACAACATGATAGTCTGTTCCGCCGATCTCTCCAACAGTGATAATACTAACGG
>WJJU01000177.1 GCA_014729595.1 Chitinivibrionales bacterium | reverse complement strand
TCGCGCGCATTTAGATCTTTTTTCGGCGGGGGCGATCGACAATCCGACGGTGACCGCCCGCGTTTGGTACGGAGCCCGCGCCCGCCGTAACCGCATGCCGGATACGCTGCACGCCGAACTAACGCTCAATGACCGAGAGGTAGCCGTACAAAGGCTTCATGCTCGACAAGATGACGGTCGTGTTACGCTCTCGGGCACGGCACAGCTTCAAAGCATGTTTCCCGGAGGTTTTTTCGCCCCTCCTACCGACGTCGACAGTATAGCTTATGCTCTTTCTCTCGATGCAAAGAATGTCTCCCTACGCCGGACGCTTGCGGACGCTTTCCGACCGGACGGACGGTTGAATGTGCAACTATCCGCCGCCGGCGGCGGAATACGGTCCCAAGCTATTCGCGGCACGGTGGACCTGAGCGCCTCCGTCGAAAAGTTCGCGATGGAACGCCGAATCGGCCCAATCAACGCGCAAATCGCGATGCGTGCCGGGATGCGTCACCATAAGCTGCGTGTAAAAAAGCTTTCGGGGACGCTGGGAAGCGCACTCTTCAGCGCAAGCGGCTTGTACGGCCTCACGGCTAACACTCTCGACCTTAACGTCCACGTCAACGCACCGAAGGTTAATTCGCTTTTAAGCTCGTTCGGGATTGAGGATCTTCACGGCGCCGTCACCGCCACGGCTCGAGCGGACGGCACGCTCGGCCGCCCTTCCATCAAGCTCGAACTCGCGGCGGATTCCGGATCGGCCTACGGCTTTGCGTTTGACGGGCTTTTATGTTCGGCGACACTGGATACCACGGGCTTTGCCTCGGCGCAACGGTTGTCGGTTATCGCAGGACGCTCGCGCATTCATGCTTCGGCCCGAGCGCGCGTTTTGGATAATGGATCACCGGTCGATGCGGAGAGGATGTCTTTATCGGCAAGGATCGTCGCCGACACGCTCCATCTGGAAGACATCGTGGACAGTCTCGGCGGCCGCTTAGCCTTACAAGCGGAATTCGAAGGGACGGCCGCGGCTCCCCGGGGGACTCTAACGGTCAGGGCGGACACGCTGAATATTTCAAACCAACGTATCGAGGGTGGATTCATGCGCGCAAGCCTTGACAAAAACGGCCTCGATCTCGATACGCTTCGGGCATTCTTCACGGACACCCGCGGACTGAGCGCCCGGGGCCGGTATAGCTTCGACACCAACTACGATATTGCATTGGCGGCTGACTCGGTACCAATGTCGGTGTTCAATACGCTGACGGGTATCGAGGAGTTCGAGGGTTTTGTGACCGTCGCGCTCGACGGCGCGGGTACCGTCGACACGCCTCATATCGAGGGGACGCTTCGTGTCGCCGATTTTCGTATGGCCGGTAAACCCGTAGGCGATATCGACCTCGCCTTGTCGCTTCGGCATACGATCGCCCGCATGACGGGAACGGCCGGGTTTGACGTCGATGCGAGCTATGATTTGTCTACCGACGATTTTTCCTTACTAACCGTACTCGATTCGTATGAGCTGAGTCCTTGGTTCGCGACCGTCGACCGGCACGGCATGAGCGGCACGGTAAGCGGCTACGGCCGTATGAATGGAAACGTCCACAAGCTCGAAGATATCGACGCCGAAGTCAATCTTTCGCGATTAGAGCTTTTTCGTGACGAAACGCTCGTGCTCGCGAACCGTCTTCCAATACGCGCAACCTGCGCGGATCGCCGTTTCGGGCTCTCGTCGGCCGATTTCGCCATCTTTGACGGCGGAGTGATGCGCCTTGACGGCAACGGGGATTTCGACGGTTCCTATACCCTGTCCGTCGTCGGTTCCATTCCAATACGGGCGGCAAGCCTTTTGTCTCCCGAATTGTCGGAACTCGAAGGACGATTGGATATAGATGCGCAAGCCCGTGGTCGCGGTGGTTCACCTATGGTGGAAGGGTCAGTGCGGATAAGCGAAGCCGGTATGATCGTACCGGGATCGGACCAACACCTTCACGATGTAAACGGCGATTTACGTATCTCGGAAAACGGCGTAACCGTCGAGCTTATCGAAGGCTTTTTGGAAGACGGCTCTTTCGCGTTGAACGGGCGCATGGATCTCGACGGGCTGAAGCCCGGCCGCTATACGGCGAGTCTCAAAGCCAACGCGATTCCCGTTGCGGTACCCGAGGTCATGGACGTATTGGCGGATGCGCGCATCGAAGCGGAGGGGACGCTCGACACCTCGTGGATAGAGGGAAACGTGGTGCTGCTGCGCGGCCTCTACTACCAAGATGTTAACACCAATCCATTCGGTGAGGTAGGCAAGGTCGGCCGCTCCATTGAGCCGCCTCTCGACACCACCTCTTCCCCTCTCGACAACGTGCATCTCGACGTCGCTTTCGGCGGACGAAATCTTTTTCATGTCGAGAACAACTTGGCAACGCTCTCGATCGCCCCCGACATCCGACTTCGCGGCACCTTAAGCGATCCCGGGATCACCGGCCGAGCATCCGTTAAAGAAGGAACGATCTACTATCGAAGCCGCGAATTCGAGGTCACCCGCGGCGTAATCGATTTCGTCAACCCATACCGCATCGAACCCCTGGTTGACCTCGAAGCGAGCGTGCTGATCGACAGCATACGGATCGACCTTACGGCGTCGGGTACCCCGGATCAACTTAACCTGCGGCTCGAATCGGAATCTCTTGACCGAGATTCCGACATTTTGTCTTTCCTTATCTTCGGCAAAACGGGAGATCGTCTTCAAGAGAAAGATTTCATGACGGCGGTCTCCCCCGAGCAAATGGTTCAGGAGTTAATTCGCACGACTCGTATCGGGGACAATCTCAAAGAACGAGCGGGACTGGACGTTCTCGATGTTGAGACGGGAGGCGAAGGTGGTTTATTGCCGGTCGGGGTGACCGTAACCGTCGGGAAGAAATTTTCGCCGCGATTGACAACCAGGGTATCGCTTCAATCGGAAAGTGACGAGGTTGTGCTAAAAGCCACCGCCGAATATCGTCTTTTCGAAAACGCTCTTATAACGGGATTCCAGGGGTCGGAAGGGACGTTCGGGGGCGAGGTGCAGCTCATGCTGGAGTTTCGATAGATGTCGCGTACTATTTGCCGCATGCAAAGGCTCATCGAATGATCGGTCCCGTGAAACATAGCACAACGCGTAAGAAGAGCGGGACGGCTGTCGCTCGGCTTTGCATCCCGGTACTGCTTACGGTCATGGCCGCGTGGTGCGGGGGCGGTGACGGCGGCGACATTCTCAATGTCGTTGGAGACGTCAATATCGCGGTTAAGGACGGAGGCGATCGCGAAGAACGTCTTCGAACCGTCGCCGCGGCCTTGATCCCGCTTCGTTCAGGTATGCCGTTCACCCCAACGTTGCTGAAACAATCTTACTCGGCCCTCACGGCCGGCGGGCGCTATTCCTCTATTGTCATCGATACGTCGCGCAGAGAAAACATTGTCGACGTATCGTTAACCCTTACCCCTGCCCGCTACTTGGGCGAAATTCATATCTACGGCGAATTTCCTTTTTTCGAATCCCAAATACTCGAGGTAATGACCCTCTATCCGGGCGACGTCTTCCGACCGGACTCTTTGGCGCGTCAGGAGCGATCGGTTACCGCTTTCCTTGAACGCGAGGGTTTTGTCGACCCCGGTGTTATTATTGACACTCGCAAACGCGATCGCGACGGTTTGTATAT
>WJJU01000176.1 GCA_014729595.1 Chitinivibrionales bacterium | reverse complement strand
TTGGGTGCCGTTGAGGCCGCGACTCTTGAGATCCCGCAAGAACCCCAGCCAACCAGCCTCATCTTCCTTCTGGCCTTCCGCGACGCCCAGGATCTCACGGTAACCCTCGGTGTTGACCCCGATCGCCACAAGCACCGCAACATTGCGCACCTCTCCGCCCCAACAGCGCTTGAGGTACAGGCCGTCCAGGTACACATAGGGGTGCGCGCCTTCAATGGGCCGATTGCGCCACTCCTCGATACGCTCATAGACCTTCTGATTGAGCTTGCTGACGGTACCTGCGGACACCCGTGTGCCCCAGAGCGCCTCCGTGATGTCCTCCACGCGTCGCACCGATACGCCTGCGAGGTACATCTCCATCAGCGCCTCCTCAACGGAGCTCTCGCGCCGGCGGTAGCGCTCGATGATCGCGCTCTCGTAGCGAAGGGTTCTGAGCTTGGGGACCTTCACCTCCACCTCACCAACTCGAGTGCCGAACTTACGCTTGTAGTAGCCAGAACGCGAATCCTTGCGCTCTGCACTGTGCTCATAGCGACCGGCATTACAGATTTGGTCGGCCTCGGCATCAAGCATCGCGTTGAGTGTCTCCTCCACAGTCCCCCGAACAAGCGTTCCCAGGTGATCTGTGACCTCCTGCTCGTTGATTTCAATTATTTTCCCCATGCGGTCCTCCTTGGGTGCTTTGGTTTAATAAGTTCTTGTCTCAAACCAAAATACACCTTTGAGAGGACCGCTTCTGAAATGTGCGAAAGAAAAGATACGTTATCAAATTGTTTATACCACCTGTCATGATACACATAATCCCTCATTATTATGGACCTCAACCAAACCTTCTCCTGTTAGGAGAAGTGCTTATGAGGTAATTCGGGATTAACCTATATGCCGACCGAAGTAATATTTCAGGTCAGGAAACGGCGCATACCGATTATTGTGCTTTCCGTCCCACGTCCCACCATGCTTTCAACGACTACCGCGACGCACTTTCTTCAAGGCAAGCTTGGCCACATTTTTAACATTCTGAAGGATAAGTTCTTGGGTCCACAGAAGAGGGTTATTGGTCCAGCGCTGTGGATGGAAAGTGAGCATGATCTGGTCAGGGAGCTGGTTCGCTTCAAGAGCCCTGATAATGTCAAAGGTCGTTCGGCAAACAGGGGCTCTGGGAGCTGTACCTGCCTTATGATTATGCTCACCCGACACAGTATCGCGCACGGCAAATCGGTGACCATCCCACCTGCGGCCCGTATCAGTTAGGTACAGCACTTTCGAGAAGTCTATATCAAAATACGGTTCAGCGATTATGCCGAAATCGCGGTAGTCGTAATGCTTCCAAAGATCGCGATTGTCGTAGCGGGCAAGAGGGCTGCCGTGCATGCAGATAGTGCTCACCGGGGCAATTTTGCGTAAGGCTTTGAGGTTACGTTCGAAAGATTTGATGGCTGCTTTATGGTCACCGTTACATGTTGCTAAATCTTCGTAGTGATAGCCGATTTCATGGCCATCTTTTGCGATTTCAAAAATCACGTTACGTTCAAAGTTGCCTTTTCTTGCGCGGAAATAATAGCTTGAATAGACACCGTATTCAGATTCAATTGCAGCCATGCGAATTGCGCTACCGGGTTTTGCGTCAACATCATGGCGCAGAATCACCATTTTCCGCGCAGAACTTTCAAGGTACTTACCCAAATGTATAAATCGGTAACCAGCATTCTTCAGGCCAGTAAGCAGGTGTCGATGGGTTTTCAGCGTGTAATCCATAATTTTATGAAGAATGTATTGTGCCTTATGTGGCAAGCGCCATGCCTTCAGGTATGACAAAAGGTTACATTACACAGTGACACCAAGCAGTTTAAAGAAAGCTGCAAGGGGCGCGCCGTGCATTAGACAATCTCACAACACCTGTTGCTGCTGCAAGCTGCAAGTGCCCGCCTCCCCCAAGACATTCATGATCGGGTCATTGCTCTAACTATACAGGCGGAGCCTGTCCCAAGCACAATGTCGGTCGCCATTTTGTAACCGCACCCGGCAAGTCGGGGAGAAACAGGTACATATCTTGACACGCTATACATATTGTTACCTGAAACGAATCCATAAATCATCATCGTACCGGTTTGCTGCAAAGCTATGCGGCCACTCCTCGATGAACCATACAAAAAATGAAGTTACATCAATTTTTTCTCTGAGAAATCTTTTGCGCTTTTCAGACCATTCTTTCTTAATTTTATCATTTTTGATTATTCCCGCTACATGCCTATAGAAGGTATCGTATTGATCGGGCAAATATGAATAACAGAGGCCATATCGACGTTCCAATTCATTAGGCACGGACAATTTGCCGGCAAAAGAGTTGCATTTTAGCGCTGGTGTACCCAAAATAGCCGCCTCAGAAGTCATAGTCTGGCTATCGCCCAAGAAAAGGGTTGCATAGTACATAAGCGAATGTATCTTTTCCGGGGCAACAGGCATTCTATATCGCTCAAGCTCAGGCTCAATCCGGTCCTCCGCGGTTATGAATACACGGCCGTACTGCTCTAAAAGTTTAACAAGTTCCAATTTTTGATTGAAGCGGATTCCGCAATGGCCGGAATCATGATGGGCTTTAAATGATACGAATCGTAAAACAAAGTATTTCTCGTGTGACCCAATACCGATTTCATCAAGTATAGTGCTATCCGGCTGGAACCTTTTAGGATGCAAATAGGCTAATTCATGGCATCCTGGATAACGGATGTTCTTTTTGGCATATTTAGAGAACCTAACACAATCTGGTGATACTATTGCGGCGGAAAATGGGTAAGAATAGCGATTAATTAAAGGTACTATATCTTCATCATCGTCACTGAGGTGAATTGCTTGCATGGGAGACATAGCCGAGACATGATCATTGGTCATTGAACTCCCGACACCCAACTGGTACCGGTGTTTCCAGACAAGAAAGAACACTCGTAGGTCAAAGCAGACCTGCTTAAAGAGTTTCCCACTAGCGCTACCGCCCTTTTTTCCAATTAGCAAATGCGGTATGCGGTAGTAATTGAGAAGATGGGTGATGGTAACGTCGTTTTTAGCAACGACACCAAGCTTACATCCCTTGCGACGAAGCTCAGTGATTGTATTCCTCAGCAGATGGACCTGCCCCGGATGATTAATTTCAAAGACTGTTGCTGGTTTCATCGGGTCCTAAGGAGGTTTGGGATGTATGCTTTTTCAAAAAGCCAGGGCCTAATGTCATCGCGCGCCCATACAG
>WJJU01000175.1 GCA_014729595.1 Chitinivibrionales bacterium | reverse complement strand
GGCGCGACCGGGCGGCTTGGGAGCGCGCCGGTGTGTGGCGGAGCGGGGACAGCAAGAGAGCGGTGACACGAGACCATACCGGGTGATGATGGTGATGGGAACCCAATACGGTACAAATATACAGTATTCGGGAGAAGAAGCAAAGAAGAACCCGACGTACGATACGGATCGGTGGGGCGGCATGAGGGCGTACGGGTACAATAAGCCGCTATCTTAGAAGCGGCCTTGCAAAGGTACGTTTCGCTTGTGGGTGCAAGTCCCACCGGGGTAGATACCCGAATGCCCCGTAGACACTCACCAGCACGCCCGCCGAAGCAATGCGAAGGCCGGGTGCTTCCGGGTGACCGGAGGTGCTGAAGCGTGAGACGAAAGGTCAAACCTGCAGTCCGTAATCCCGCAAAGCGGGATGAATACTGCAGTCCCGCACTGCGGGATTAGCTTAGCCCCGAAAGGGGACAAGAGGGAGCCGAACCTTTCACGAGAAGGTGAAGGCCATGGGAGAGGTGAAGATTCTGGAAGTGCATCCTCGAAGAACCCTCCGGGGTAGGGGTAGCGGAATGACGGGACAGTGAAGTGTGCACCAAGGGAGATCTCACCGGGTCCCGGAGGACAGTGCCGGGAGTGTTTCGGTATAAGGTAAGCATCAGGTAATTCCATCTACCCCGCCGGCACCCCAATGGTAAATACTCAATTGTGGCTCGGCACATCGCCGTCAAACCATTACTCAAGAGCACAAGGCCAATAATGACCGGATGAATTCGCCAGCGAAGACCGAAATTCTTGGCGGCATAATCCAAATGGATATTTTCAAACTCAAAGGGATCGGTATATACATTGGTTTCTTGCACACGACTTGCTGATTCAAGCATAAGTTTTTCATGGCAATGTCTGCAAATTTTTTTGTTATTATGAACTAAGGATTCTCCGGCAAGCATGTCTTCCCTGCAGCTCGAGCATGGCTCAGCATTGGCACAATCAAAACATTGTGGATTATTACTGTCGCCATAATTTGAAAGTCCGCCAATTTTTTGGCCACATTTTTTGCACCACATAATTATCGATTCCTTCCCTTGATTTGTTCGTTAATAATCATTGGCGCAGCCTTGAATTGCTCCTGCTGCCGTGAAACAATGGCGTCCACATTTAATGTTTCTCGACATTCCCTTTTACCTGAGGCAAACCGGAGAATTATTTTTCTGGGGGTCGTTAGGTTCGATTTGTTTGATATCTTGTCGTTGGAAGGTCTGTGTGCCGATATGCAGTGCGTGTTGTGTAATGAGGACAGAAGCGTTGTTCCTTTTGCGAATACCTGCATAGATGTTGGCGCCGCACATGAAGAGTACGGCAAGTGCGGTCATGCCGTGAATGGCCTCTCGGGTAGAAAACATGGTAATAAAAAGCGACAGCGAGAACAGCCCGGTACAAAGAGCGATGATAAAAGGCATCAACCAGTACGCGGGCTTCATTCTGAATTCTAAACAGTCTTCGGACATAAGGATTTTCCGGTGAAAAACATACTGATACTGACAGTTGGATTGCTGGTCGCTTTTGGCGCGGTTGGATGTAAGAGCAAGAAAGAGAAGGTATATGAGCAGCAGATTGAAGCCATTCGCAAGATCTTTGTCGCCAATAGTTTGAATGCAGAGGAAGAGAGGAAAACCGGCATTGGTACGAATTCGAAAACTGGTGAAATAGAAATTCTCGACCTCTCCGGCCGCAACCTGACTGTTCTTCCTCCCGAAATTGGTCTTTTGACCGGGCGGAAGGAACTAAATGTCTCCGGTAACAAACTCACCGAATTGCCGCAGGAGATTGGGGATTTGAAGAAGTTGAAGAAACTTGACGTTTCCGAAAATGAACTCACGAAATTACCTTCAACTATCGGCGATTTGGCCAGGCTTGAGAGTTTGCACATCCACTCGAATGATATTGTGTTTTTACCATCTTCGTTTGGTAGATTGAGATCTTTGAACGATCTAATTCTTTTCAACAACAAGTTGACTGCATTTCCAGACTCTCTCCACGGCTTGGAAGAACTAGAGTTCATAAGCTTAACAGGAAACATGTTCAGGGTCTTCCCTAAAACACTCACACAAATACCCAATATTGGCAGTATCAGTGCCGATTATGGTTCTATCGATACAAGCAGTTTGCCTGATGGTGTAAGAATGAAACCCGACGGCTTTTTCGTTTTCGAAAATCACTAAAACAATCCAGAGGTTGAAACCTTTGGCGGCATTGCCACGATTTCCAGTTTTCCACCGGATTCCCTGAACGACGTACTAAATAGGCGCTCGCCCTCTTCCCGCCGGGATATACCATCGGCAGCGTAGCGTGCGTGGTTGCTTTTGTCCACAAATG
>WJJU01000174.1 GCA_014729595.1 Chitinivibrionales bacterium | reverse complement strand
GAAAAATACAGTTGCGTTGAGGCAAAAAGGGGCCGATTCCACAATTCCCCGCCATTTCCCAAGCCTCGACGGGCCAAAAAAGCCGCGTGATTTATATTATTATTAAATAACTGCCGATTTGATAGTCTCGGAAGCCGCGGATTTGATAGTCTCTGATGGGCTGAAAGTAATGCTGGTGCCTCGTAGTGCTCAGGTATTCAGCCTGTCGAGATTCCGGCCCTTATTCCTCAGAACCCATCATTTTTGGAGAATGTTTCTATGAATATGCAGTCGGATCCTAATGAAGTTCTCAATCAAGTAGCCTCAAAAATGCGGCGTAAATTCGCCGGCAAGACGGGGCTGCTGTTGGGCGTAGTTGCGGCGGTAGCCGCGGTTGTTTGGATTGTGCTTACGGGTTGGTTCACCGTTGGTGTGAATGAACAGGCCATTATCCAGCGCTTTGGGAAGTACAACCGGGTTGTCGGCCCGGGACTCCATTTTAAGCTTCCCGAGGGAATAGAGCACAAGACCAAGGTGAAAGTCAAAAAAGTCTACACGGAAGAGTTCGGATTCCGGACGGTGCGTGCCGGAGTGCAGACCGATTATGCTCCGGAGGAACGCTATACCGAAGAATCACTTATGCTGACGGGTGATTTGAATTGTGCGGTTGTACCTTGGCTGGTGCAGTATCGCATCAGCAATCCTCGCGATTATCTGTTTAGAGTCCGGGATGTCCAAGGAACGCTTCGCGATCTGTCCGAAGCGGTTATGCGGGAGGTTGTTGGCGATAGGAGCATTAATGAAGTCATCAGCGACCGTCTAACTATTGCCGACACCTCGAAAGTGCTTTTGCAGCAGGCATTGGATGAGGCGAGCACGGGACTGACGGTGGTGAGTGTGGAATTGAAAAATACCAACGTTCCCAAGCCCGTTCAGTCGTCTTTCAATGAAGTGAACCAAGCGCTTCAGCAAAAAGAGCGCATGATCTACGAGGCGCGCGAGGAGTACAATAAAGCGATTCCGTCGGCCCGCGGTGAGGCGGAGAAGATTGTAAGTGAGGCTGAGGGGTATGCATTGGATCGTGTGAATAAGGCACAGGGTGATTCCAGTCGATTTGTTGCGCTCTACCAAGAATATGCAAAGTCTCGTGATGTTACGAGAAGGCGCATGTACATAGAGGCATTGCGCGAAGTGTTGCCGAAATTGGGATCGAAGTACATAGTTGACTCCGACCAAAATGGCCCGTTGCCGCTGCTGGATGTCGGTCGGAAGGGGGGCAAATAATGAAAAAGATTGTTGGCTTGATAATTGTTGCGGCGGTGCTTTTTGTACTGACCGATACGTTTTATGCGGTGGATGAAACACAGCAGGTTGTTATAACACAATTCGGCGAGTCGGTCGGCGATCCGATTACGAGCCCCGGATTACACCTCAAGGCGCCGTTTGTTCATACGGTACATACGTTTGCCAAGAATATCTTGGAGTGGGACGGGCAACGCGGGCAGGTGCCGACTAAAGACAAGACGTTCATTTGGGTCGATGTGTTCGGTCGTTGGAAAATTACTGATGCACTGACGTTTTTTGAAAAAGTCGGCGATGAAAACGCGGCTCAGCGAAGGCTCGATGATATTGTGGACGCCGCGGTGCGAAACGTAGTAACGAGTCATCATCTGATCGAAGCCGTCAGGACTTCGGAACGCGATTTGCCAATTGCTGAGGATATGATCACCGACAGCTCGGTGTTGGATTCGGTTAAGGGTGAACAGCGACTGCATCTGGAGCTTGGGCGAGCGGGCATGAGAGAGGCTATCCTTGGACAGGCGCAGCCGAAGCTGAACAACCTTGGAATCGAATTGGTTGATGTGCGATTTAAAAGGATCAATTATGTCGACGATGTTCTGCGGAATGTGTATGACCGCATGATCGCGGAACGAAGGCAAATAGCTGAGAAATATCGCTCTGAAGGACGAGGGGAAAGCCAGAAAATACTAGGACGCAAGGAGCGGGAGCTGAAAAAGATCTACTCCGAGGCATACCGACGGTCGCAGATCGTAAAAGGGGAGGCCGACGCCAAGGCGACACATACCTATGCGCAGGCATTCAATCGGGACCCTGAATTTTACTCATTCGTTCAGAGCCTCGATTTGTACAAAAGCGCACTGGACAGTACGACGTGGGCGATGTTCTCGACCGATGCGGATTTTCTGAAATATTTGAAAGATTACGGCGTAGCCCGATGAATCCAATCCGGTTTAAAGCTATGTATCTTCTTGTCCGATAACGCATTGCATCGTTAGGTTAATGTTATGTCTTTGGTGGCGGAATTCGCACGGGAGCTTCATGAGCGGGAGAGTGTCGACAATTTTCGTCCTCTCTCGCCGTTTCGCACATTCGCGCAGGCGGAAAAGCTTTTCGATGTGCATGCGGTGATCTTTGACGTATATGGGACGCTGGTTAATTACTGGATGCCCGCATATACCGGCGAAGAGGGGAAGTTGGCGTTTCTTGAGGAGGCGTTTGATAGGACCGCTCGACAATTTGGTATGACCGATTTCTTGGCGGTTATGAATCCGGCCGATCCCCCCGCAAAGACGCTTCGTGACTTCTATCACGGCCTGATAGCCCTGGATCATGAAAAGTCCCGAAAGCGGGGGATCGAGTATCCGGAAGTGAAAATCGAGCGCATTTGGGAATTGATAATTCTTATGCTCAAAAGGCATGGATACTCGATTGATGAGCTTGATTTGGGTGATAGTGCCGAAGTTTCGCGATGTGTGGCGTATTATTACAATTTCCATGCCTTGGGGCGCGGTTTCTTTCCGGGCGTTGTCGATGCACTGACGGCGTTGAGAGAGAAAAACATCAAGTTGGGTATCGTATCCAACGCTCAGTTCTACACGCCTATCGATTTGACCTTGTTCTTGCGCGATCAAAGTAACAACCGACTCGATGATTACCTTGAGCTGTTTGACGTAGATTTAGTCCTTATGTCGTACCAAGTAGGAAGGGCTAAACCCGGTAAGATGTTGTTCGAGAAGCTCTACGATGCTTTATACGAACTTCACATATTACCCGAACAGACGGTCTTTGTTGGAAATGATCTGATATCGGATATCGCTCCCGCGCGGCAGGCGGGCATGCGAACCGCATTTTTTTCGGGAGATCGAGCCTCATCGTTCACTCACGGGAGAGAAGGTTCCGTAGTTCCCGACATCGCGTTCAGCGGCTGGGAAGAGCTTCCGGACCTGCTCTCATTCTACGAGGAGAAGCCCTCGGAATCCCGGAAATGAGCGGTTTAGGATAAGGCATAACACATTAGAACCGAAAGCCGGGTGTCGAATGCCAACCGCTTCAGCCAGTACGACGATTCACCGCGTGTATTCCTCCTGTTTTTTTTCCCGCTTATTCGTACTGATATGGCTATTCACCGTTACCAATGCGGTAGAACTCGAATTCACGTTTGAGGACTCCGATGAACGTGATGCTCTTCCGGGAGCAGTCATAAAAGCCGGTGAAAAAGCTTATGCGCTTAACCAAAAAGGACTCGATGCTCTGGAGCGCGGCGATCTCGATTCGGCGCTCGGCTATTTCGAAAGCGCATCCGATGTTCTTGTGGGTTACAGCGACGCAGTCAACAACCGCGGGGTCGTCTATTTTCGGCGCGGCACCGTTTTCAGGGCCGAAGAAATATGGAAAGCATTGGCCGCGGCCGATCCCGACTATGCGATTGTGCATTATAACCTTGGGGTAGCGGCGTTCTACGACAAAGAGTATAAAAAGGCGCGAAGGTATTTAGCCAGGGGGCTTCAGTGCAACCCTCGTTTCCATCAAGCATTAATTATGCTTGGCCGAGTGGATATGGTCGAGGGAAAAAAGCGCGATGCGGTCAGGCATTGGGAAAAGGCGTACGACATCGCGCCCCGCGAAAGAGATGTTTGGGCGATGTACGCGTATGGGTCGGTGGAAATCGGTGATACGACGCGGGCCGAGAAGGTTTTGCTTCGGCACACCGACACGCATTATGCGCTCGAGATGCTTGGGGAAATTGAGGCGGGCCGTGGGAAACCGGCCCGGGCGGCTCGGTATTTCGCGGAAGCCGTCGCTAAAGGAGGTCCCCCGTCAATTCTGGCAAGTCTTGCTTTGATGCAAATGGATAACGGTGAGTGTTCCAAAAGCTTGCGGACAATAAACCACTATTTGGCTCGCGTAAGTCCTCCTTCCGCGGATGCGCTTCTTTTGGCAGGCGTGGCGGCGAAGGAGTGCGGCCGCATGGCCGATGCGACAAAGCGGTTTGAAGAAGGCGTCAGGCTTTACCCGAACGATCCTCTCTTACGGTTCAATCTTGGTCAGATGCTTTTCTATGTCGGTGACTACGAACGGGCGGAGGGGGTATGGGCCCCGCTCGCCGATACCCTCCGGGACCCTTCCCTTTTTCACCTTCGTGCGTTGGCGGCTCGCCATAGAGGAAAGAGGACCGAGGCAAAGGAACATATTCGCCAAGCTCTCGCGTTGGACACGCGTGCGGAGTACTACGATGTTTTGGGAGTGCTTCTCTACGAAAGTGGCGATACGACGGCCGCCGTCGAGAACTTTCAGAAGGCTTTGAAGATGGATCCGGAGCATAGAAGTGCGCAGCTTAACCTTGCTCTCGTTACGAAAGAGAAGCGTGCGTTGGCCGCTACCGCCCAAAAGGTGCGTCAACGACTCGATACCTGTGCGCTTCGATGCGGCGGACTTGCCCTTGAATTGGCGATTCTTCACTTTCATGCCGGCGATATCGATAAAGCTCAAGAAGTACTTCGTGCGGTACCCGAATCCGAGCGCACCGAAGGGATTGTCCGGCACGAAGCAGTTTTTCATCGTATGAAAGGGAATCTTACCGAGGCGATTTCGGTTCTGGAGAGGGGCGAAGAGAAGTTTGTTTTAGACGTTGAAACCGAGCATGAACTCGCGCAATGTTACATGGAGGCCGGGCTTTATGCGAAGGCGATTGCGGTATTCGAATCGCTGCTGGATCGATGGCGGCGTAATCCTTGGCGCATCTACTACCAAATGGGTTATGCGAATATGGAGCGCAATGACCTCTCTCAAGCACGCGAGTGTTTTCAGAGAAGCCTGCGGGTTAGGCGCGACAACCCCGCGGCTCGGGCGCTGCTTGCGTTCGTGCTCAATCGTATGGGCTATGAAGAACGCGCGCGGGAGTTGTGGGCCGAACACTTGAGGGAGGATTCCTCCAACCCTGTGATGTGGGCCAACATGGGACTGGCACTTGAGAAAGAAGGTGATTACGAGGGAGCACTCGAAAAGTATCATCGCGCTTTGCGGCTCGATCCCGAGAAGCATGCCTTGTGGATCAATATCGGCAACGCCTATCTGGCGATGGGGAAATATGAGAAGGCTTGGGAGGCATATCGGGGGGCGCTCGATTCGCCGAAGCGTGAAGTCGCGGCATACAACGCATTCATCGCGGCGCAAAGAAAAGGAAAAAAATCACGGGCGTCGCAAATGGTGGATATTCTTCGTGACGAGTATCCGGGTACAATCAATGCGAGGAGAGCGGACGGCGAATTGGCGCTGTGGAATGGGGATACGGCGCGTGCGCTGGAACTGTTGAGCGGGCTGCCCCAAAAGAACGACAACGATTGGTATGCGCTAGCCAAAATTTATGTGGCCCGGGGACTAGGAGACGAGGCAGGGGAGGCGATTAGCCGGCTTCCGCATGATTCGCTCTGGACCTATGCGCGCAATGAGCTTACCGCTCAGCTAGCTTTTTATGAAGGGCGCTATGACAGCGCTTACGAGTTGTGGAAGGCCGGGGGAGACACATCGTTTTCCACACGATACAACATGGCGCTGGCGGCGCTCCAAGCGAAACGCTACGATGATGCTCTGCGGTTGGGCGAAAAGTTAATCGGGGCGGTGAATGGTCGCGACAGGGTGAGGGTGTGTCGTATGATCGGCAACGCGGCCTTTGGTCTCGAAGATTGGGAAACCGCCCGCCGATGGTACGAGCAGTTGTCGGGCCTCGATTCGCGTAACCCGTTGGTTCAGTACAACTTAGCGGTCGCTTGGTACAATTTGGGTGATATCGAAAAAGCATGGAAACACTATCAACGTGCGCGCCGATTGGACCCAACCCTTTCAAACGTCACTCTGGAGAAACATTACCAAGCCGAGAGCGGGGAAGAGGTGGGGACCCAGGTTGTCATGGATACGCTTGATTCATTATATAATCAAGCGGTGGCGTTTCAGAACGACGACAATGATTCATCGGCACAGTTACTATACCGACTAATCCTCAAGCGGGATTCTCGCTATTACCCGGCATGGAACAACTTAGGGGCGATATATGCCGAACAAGGTGAACTTGACTCCGCTAAAGTCTTCTATGCCAATGCGATATCGCGACGGCACGATCTGGTTGAGGCCTATGCCAACTTGGCTAATATCCACATCGCGTTAGAGGAATACGACAAGGCGCATCGTTGGTTGCTCAAGGGCGAGCTGCATAACCCGGGCAATGAACTGATGGGGCGGATGCGGAGCAGGCTTGATCAAGCGCGAGCCGGCGACCAAGGCAATGACACGGCCGACACCCCCGATCGCTAAGCCGGGAATTTACCTGGTTCACAACCGAAGGCGTTGCCGTCCTCAAAATCCCCGCACAAGAGATGTATGCCGACGGTTTGTTTTCGAGCCGGTCGGTCAAATTAGAGCCAAAGTGTAATCCGGGATCTTTCCAAATATTTATTTTACCGGCCTTTGGTTACGTCGCGATCATACCGTGCATTTTCTCCTGTTTTGAAGAGAGGACTCAGCGATGGATTTTCTGAACACCATTCTTATAGTTGGTAGTGGGGGCCGGGAGCATGCCCTGCTCAAAGCAATGCTTCGGACGGATCGTCCGTTGTGTATTTATGCCTATCCGGGTAATCCCGGCATGGAGCATGACGGATGCATTTTGGTGGATAAGAAAATTGGATCGTGGGAGGGGTTGGCCGACTGGGCCGAAGAGAACGAGATCGACCTCACGGTTGTTGGGCCGGAGCAGCCGTTGGTTGAAGGGATCGTGGATGTATTCACTCGTCGCGGCCTTGTCATTTTCGGTCCCACCGCGAGCGCGGCACGTATCGAAGGCAGCAAGGTGTTTGCTAAAAATCTCATGAAGAAATACGGTGTCCCAACCGCCGCTTTTGAAACTTTTTCCGACAAGGCTTCGGCGCTTGCTTATCTGAAAGAGAGGGGGGCGCCGATTGTAGTAAAGGCGGAGGGCCTTGCGGCGGGAAAGGGGGCGATGGTGTGTGACACAATGGAAGACGCTCGGGCGG
>WJJU01000173.1 GCA_014729595.1 Chitinivibrionales bacterium | reverse complement strand
GTCCGCCGGTTTCCGAGCCGGTTGCATCAGGCCTTTCGGTGAATAGTTCCCGGTTGAAGGTGCACGTTGCTGCCCTGAGGCGGTCTTTTCCAAATAATTTGCACACTCCATTCGACAAACCGGTTTAAAGCCTTTACGGCGCATGCGCCCCCTAACCCCGGGGTGACCCGGTGCCGGGGGGGGCCTTGATCCGCCGGGCGATGCTTTTTATGTTGCCCACCTTGCCTTGTATATGCAAACTGACTTTTACGTTTAGCACAACCTTTTCCAGAATACGGCCATAAACTGCCGCCCCGTGGAGCCACAATACCGGCACGGTAATTGCTATTTGTAGTTGGCCGTTGGTGACGCTCGACGGCTGCGGTTTCGGATGGGGAGTGGTACTTGAGCATTCCGACGGAACGGTGTTATCGAAAGTGCGGAAAGGGGTTCCCATGCATGATGCGAAACGGGGAAGTCATGTCAGGGTGCGCTATCGTGGTACTCTGGCGCGGCACCACTTTGGGAAACACAACAGTGGTAAAACCGCCGAATTCACCATAGGAGAGCACCGAGTACTTCGAGGGGTGGAGGATGCCGTAATCGGCATGCGCGAGGGAGAGACGAAAAGTGTCATGATACCCGCGGGGAAAGCGTATGGACGGCACAGAAGTGAGCTGGTGACAACAATTCACCGCTCCCGACTTCCCGTGGACATGATTCCGGAGACGGGAAAATGGGTGTATGTGCAAACAGGCGGCGGAGAAAGAATCCGTGCTCAAATTCATAATGTGACCGACACGACGGTTGTTTTGGATGCAAATCACCCTCTTGCCGGAAGAGATTTGAAATTCGAGATAGAATTGCTTGAAATTGAGAGGAGGGATGATGAAGAACATAATTGCGGCAATCGACCTCGAGAACGAGCGACAGCGCAATGACATCTTAAGGGTTGCCGCCGAATATGCAAGCGCATTCAATGCTAAGCTTTGGATTCTGCACGTGGCTCTCGATTCTCCCGGACCGGCCGATTTCGAGGCAGGCCCTCAGACTGTCCGTGATCGTGTATCCTTTGAGGCCAGAACGGAGCACCGTGAACTTCAGAATCTGGCTAAAAAGACGGCCGAAGAGAACGGTATCGAGGCAACCCCTCTTATGATAAAAGGATTGGTCGCCGATGAGATACTTGAACATGCCGAGCGGCGGGATGCCGAACTCATTGTAGTTGGTCATCGACATCGTAGCGGTCTTGTTGCGGCGCTTATGGGTGATCCAACCCGTGATGTTTTAGGGAAAGCAAAACGGCCGGTTTTGGTGGTACCGTAGCGACGTTCTTCGGAGCACACCGCGGTTTCGGATCCATTTCATAATTGAGTAGGTAGGCCGTCTCCTGTTTACCTACTCAACGTCGATGAAAAACTCACCATGGAATGCCGGGCACAAAGATGACTTCTTGCGACGCCGGCAAGGGTTCATCGCAAATCAAAGAATTTTCGGCCGACGGCTGGGAGCCGCGTGGTGGAAGCGAAGCTTCTCCCGCACCAAGGCCACGCGTCGATCCCCGGCCAAAGGCTATTTAATCACTCACTCCAAACGTCCGCATGATCTCTTCCGATTCGTTGCCGTGGCCAAGCGGTTCCCGACCGACTTCGTCAATCCAATGCGTTTCCCTGACATTGACGTCGGGATCCAGCTCGCCGGCCGGGCCGGGTAACACCGCTTCTACGGCACTCCCGCCGGCCAAGGCAAGACAATCTCGTTTTACGCGCCGAAGTTCATCCGGTACCGTGCCGTGCGAGGTACTCTTGGGGTGTCGGCGATCTTTCCGTTCACTCAGCCCGGCGGAGTTCTTCATTTTTTCCCCTTTGAAGAAATCATTCTTCCATTGCAGTCTCGTTTGTCGTATCTTGCGTGTCATTTTCGGGTCTGGCGGCGATTCCAATTACTCCACAGGCTAAACGGGCGCCCGCGGCGCCGGAGGGTTGGGTGGTGAAGTCGTCCTCTTTCCGATGCACCACGAGCGCACGGCCTACGACCGAAGACGGGCCTTCAAAACTGATCATTGGATCTATTCGATCAATCCGTGCAATCCCCGCAGTGTCGGCCGTAATATTGCCGAGATCGCCTACATGCCGCCTGTTCGAATCGGGACCGGCGTGCGGCATGTCGTACGGGTTATAGTGCCCGCCGGCATTAGCGGCGCCGGCGCCTGAACAGTCACCATACTCGTGCACGTGGAATCCGTGTCCACCCGGCGAAAGATTGCGAATTTCACCCTCGATACGAATACCTTCTCCAACCTTGACGAATTCAATGTTTCCTTCCACGCCGCTTTCTTCGACCGGTTCAAGCCTTGCAACGGCTCGGCTCGGCATGATCGCGGCCCGGCTCCTCGGCGCCTCGGCTCGCTCCAGTTCGCAACTCATCATCGTAGAAGCAACGGCTGCCGCAACCATCGCTTTTGCGGCGGGCGCCCGTTTTGTTACGCGCTTATCCTTCAGTGGCAAAATTACTCTATTCCTCCCTCATTTTTTAAACCGCGTTGATTTATCGTTGGTATCGAGCCAAATCAGACGGCGAATGTTAGTTCCGTAGTCCACGTTGACGACTTGACGAAAAGACGGGTCATATCGTGGACGTCACGCTTGAGTTGTTTGTAACGACTTGGCGGTCGTGGCGGCGCCATGCTTCCGCTCGCGTGTTTTATCCGCCGATAAGCCGGCGGCTGCTTTGGGAAGCGCCGTCAGGCGCGCGCCGGCTTTGACCATCTCCGCCACGGCCAGAGCGGAATCGCCCGGCACCGCTTCAAAGCCGCGGATCGCATCGATCAACAATGATACCCCAAACCCCTCTCGGCGAGCGTCCTTAACGCTCTCTTTAAGTGAACAATCAGTGCCGAGTCCGCACACGAAGAGTTCGGTGATCCCAAGGGCGTGCGCCATGTCGGCAAATTGAATGTCGCCGACGGTGCCTGCAAACACCGAGACGTTTTCGCTTGTGAGTATGCCGCTTTTGGTTACAATCATCGCCGATTCAGGTAAGTGCAGCTCGATGGGGAACTCGGCGCCCTCGGAACCCTCAATGCACGGCTCGACGGCGCCGTCGTGTGCGCCGGAGGAAGTTCCCGACGGGCGACAGTCACGCGAGGCGAAAATCGGTAAATTATTGGCCGAAAAAATGCTTACATATTCATTGATTCGTGCGATGATATCGTCCCCGTTCGGAACCGGTTTTATGCCACCCGGCAAAAAATCCCGTTGAAGGTCGACAATTACGAGCGCCTTCTCGGACATTTCTTTATAGTTCGTATCCATTTTCTTTCCTTCCCCCTCGGGGTTCGCCCACGGGACGACTCCAATGAGGTGAATTGATTATTCCGGCCGTCGCCCACCGATTTCGGGTGTGGGATTTTGCCGAGTAACTCGGTCAATCATTGTTCTTTTCGTACTCTTTGAATGATTGCAGGTAATGTTCGTCGCCGGGCACAACAACATGTCTTTGGGCGTACGCTCTCCCACCGATATGCGCGTCACCCATATAAAGCTTGTCGCCGTTGACATGTTTATCGGCAAGACCGCCTAAACTACGTGCTCGACGTTGGGCATCCTCATAAGCCCTTTCCAATTCTTCTTTAACATTTGTATCTCCGTGGCGGTACATATTTGCCACGGCCCAGGTAAGATGCCAAATATTGAAATCTCGTTCGAGCGAATCTATATGTGCGAAGTAGAGCTTTGCGATTTTCCCTGCCTGTTCCCCTGATATGCGTTGATCGCGGATGGCCCAGACAGTGAGAACCGAGCCCCAACCACCCTCTTCAAGTTCCGCGTCGGCAACACGGAGAGTCTGATCTATATCCACTCCTTTCAGTATCACTTTTGTGCGGTCGTGAGTTAAATAGCG
>WJJU01000172.1 GCA_014729595.1 Chitinivibrionales bacterium | reverse complement strand
CACCCGAATTATCGGCCACATTCAGCACTGTCTCAACCTGTATCATGGCTCCCTCTGCTTCTTTGGGCTGATCCTACCTACTTGGCCTTCTCGACGATCTCACTAACACGCCACCGCTTTGTCTTAGACAATGGCCGGGTCTCGACAATCCTTACCGTATCGCCGATTCCACATTCATTTTTCTCATCGTGCGCGGTGTACTTTTTGCGCCTTCTAATTGTCCTTCCATACACCGGATGGACCAATTGACGCTGAACACTTACCACGATGGTCTTTTCAGCCTTGTCGCCGACAACGGTCCCAAGTCTTGATTTCCTCTGGTTCCTCTCAGCCATTCCTCTTCCTTGGTCGATTCCCCTACTTTTGCGTGGCAACCGCCTCGCGTCTCTTCTCGCTCAGCACCGTTTTCGCCCGAGCAATGTCCTTGCGCACCATCCTCAGCCGCAACGGATTACTAAGCTGGCCGGTTCTGGCCTGAAACCGCAGGTTGAAGAGTTCCTCTTCCATACCCGCAATCTTTTCCGTCACCTCCAGCACCGACATATCCCGAAACTCGGTCGATTTCATTGCTCCGCCCTAACCCTCGAGTTCCACAAATTTGGTCTTAATAGGAAGCTTTTGGCTTGCAAGCCGCATGGCTTCCTTCGCCATATCACGATCCACTCCCGCCATCTCAAACATCATCGTCCCCGGGCGCACTACCGCGACCCAACCTTCAGGTGCACCCTTTCCTTTTCCCATTCGAGACTCGGCGGGGTGCTTGGTGAATGGTTTATGAGGAAAGATGCGGATCCAAACTTTTCCGCCACGCTTCACAAACCTCGTCATGGCGACACGAGCAGCTTCAATCTGGCGATTATCTATCCATGCAGGTTGCAGCGCCTGCATCCCGAATTCACCAAAAGAAAGCTTATTACATCGCGTAGCGGCTCGTCTCCGCCTACCCCGCTGCACTTTCCTCCATTTAACTCTCTTAGGCGCCAGCATCGATTAACCTCTCTTCTTTAGCGGGCCTCGGCAGCCTCTGTCGGGCGTACACCGGCCTTCTCGTTTCGCGCAATAACTTCACCCTTACAGATCCATACCTTTATACCTATACACCCGTACGTCGTATGCGCCGTACTTTCGGCATAATCAATGTCGGCACGAAGTGTATGAAGAGGTATCCGACCTTCTTTGTGGGTCTCGACGCGAGCGATTTCAGCTCCGTTAAGCCTTCCACCGATCGTGATTTTCATGCCCTCCGCACCCATGCGCATTCCCGTCGAAATCGCCTTCTTGATCGCCTTCTTGTAGGAAACCCTCTTCTCAATCTGACGAGCAATATTATCCCCCACAAGCTGAGCATCCATCTCGGGCTTTTTAACCTCACGGATATTGATTTGGATCTCTTTTTGAGTGAGATGCTGAAGCTCAGCTTTAAGCCGCTCAACTTCCTCACCTCGTTTGCCGATTACGATGCCGGGCCGCGAAGTATAAATGCCGACTATAACTCGTTTCGCAGTCCTTTCCACCGTCACCGACGCAACGCCACCGTGTTCAAGACGCTTGCGCAAATAATTGCGAATAAGCATATCCTCGTACAGATAGTCGGCGAAGCGCTCACGCGCAAACCAATTTGACACCCATGACCTGGTAATTCCAAGCCTTAAACCAATCGGATGAACTTTTTGCCCCAAGAAACGCCTCCTCTAAGCCGGCCGTGCCGAAATACAAAGATCAAAATAGATCGAAAAAAGCCGTCGCCGTAATGCCGGGCGCATTTCGCTTTGTTTGCGATTATCATTTGGCGACACAAAACTCTTTATCATCAGCAACCATCGGCATTGTACTTAATTCGAGACCTTCACCGTTATGTGACACATACGTTTCACGATGCGCCCTACGCGTCCCTGTGCGCGTGCACGGAACCGTGAAAAGGAAGGACCCTCGTCAATGAATATTTCTTTCACCCGGAGATCTTCCGCATCGACGTTCTCATCCGGGTGCTTGCTCTCAACATTTGCCGCTGCCGATTTAATGACCTTGGCAATGTCACGCGCTACACCTTTCTTGACACTGTAATCCAACAATGCCAATGCATCGCCGACCATTTTCCCGCGGACTTGATCCGCTACTAAACGCGCCTTTTGCGCGCCACTACGAATGTACTTAGCTGTCGCTTTGGCTTCCACAGTACCTGCTCTCCCGTTTATCTGCGTGCCGTCTTGTCGGATTTGCCGCCATGACCCCGATAATTGCGCGTTGGGGCAAACTCACCAAGCTTGTGCCCAACCATATTCTCGGTCACGTACACCGGAATAAACTTGTTGCCGTTGTGAACCGAGAACGTCAGGCCCACAAACTCCGGCAGAATCATCGAACGCCGTGACCATGTTTTAATCACCTTTTTCTGGCCGCCGCGATTAGACTCATCGACCTTCTTGGTCAAAGATCCATCGACAAAGGGTCCCTTTTTGACTGAACGAGCCATATACTACTTCCTCGCCTTCCCTACTTCTTTCGTCTGCGCACAATGTACTTGTCCGAGAGTTTTCTCTTCCGGCGCGTACGCTGCCCTTTTGCCTTTTTGCCCCAGGGCGAAACCGGATGGCCACCGCCCGCGGACCGCCCTTCACCACCCCCCATCGGATGGTCAACCGGATTCATAGCGACACCCCGCACATGCGGTCGCCGTCCCATCCAGCGCTTCCTGCCCGCCGAACCGAAAACCACATTCATGCGCTCAGGGTTACTTACCTGTCCAATAGTCGCGAAACACTCCTCGGAAAAACTGCGGATCTCACCGGATGACAGCTTTAGCTGAACAAATTTGTTCTCTTTCGATTGCACTTCAGCATACGTACCCGCACTACGAACCAGTTGACCACCCTTGCCGGCTCGAAATTCAATGTTGTGCACCATCGTTCCCAACGGCACCTTTTTAAGCGGCATCGCATTACCCTCAGTGACTTCCGCTTGTTCACCGGCCAACACAGTCTGCCCAACTTTCATATTTGTCGTAGCGAGAATATATCGATACGCTCCATCGGGATACTTCACCAGGGCAATAAAACAGGTACGATTTGGATCGTATTCTATTGTGCTTACCACACCCGGGATGTCGTGCTTAGAACGCTTGAAATCGATGATCCGATAATGGCGTCGGTGCCCGCCGCCTCGATGGCGTATCGTGATGCGACCGTTGTTGTTGCGACCGCTCGTACGGCGCTTTGCTACGAGCAAAGGGCGATACGGTTCGTCGGTCGTGATCTGATCGAACGTGTTGGCCGTTTTATACCGATGAGTCGGTGTAACGGGTCGATACGTCTTGATTGGCATAACTACTCCAAACTCTCCATGTGCTCAGCGCTTCCACCTCTTCGGATTTTTCCGCCCGTGATTATACCTCGCCGAACCGCTCAATCGAATGACCTTCGGCAAGCTTAACGATTGCCTTTTTCCAGTCGGATTGATAGCCGACGAAACGGCCCATCCTTTTGCGCTTACCCTTTACTATCATGGTGTTCACCGTCATGACTTTCACATCGAACAACTTTTCGACTGCCAGACGGATCTCGGGCTTACTTGCTCTTCGATCAACCTCGAACACATACTTGTTTTGTTCACGAAGCATTGTGTTCTTTTCGGTGATCGACGGATAACGAATAATCGAATGATACTTGCTCACAGCGAAACGACCTCTTTGGCTTCTTCGATAAGATTCTCCGCCCCAAAGATAATGTTCTCATTACTGAGCACATCGTAGGCGTTCACGTCTTTCAACGGTCTAACAGCCACATTCTTTACATTGCGTGCCGACAAATAAAGACTCTTTGCATCTTGCCCGGTGACAAGCAACGTTCTACCATTCACCGCCATGGCTTTGAGAAGCTCGGCGACAACCTTTGTCTTCGGCCGCTCAAGTTCGATCTTGTCTACGACAAAGATTCGTTCGTCTTTTGCACGAGAAGACAGTGCCGAGCGAAGAGCGGATTTTCTCATTTTTTGCGGTATGCTCGCCGTATAGCGGCGAGGAGACGGCCCAAAGGTTTTGCCACCTCTGACCCATAACGGCGACGTATTGCTCCCTGCACGAGCCCTTCCGGTACCTTTCTGGCGCCACGGTTTTTTCCCACCGCCGCTTACATCGGATCTCCCCTTCGCTTTGGCGGTTCCCTGGCGCTGATTTGCCAGGTAGTTTTTTACCACCAGATGCATCAGGTGTTCGTTAATATCCGCCCCGAACACCTCTTCGGGAAGCTCGATTTCGCCCTTGGCGTTCCCATCCTGCGTGAATAGCTTCGTCTTCATGAATTGACAGTCCTGCCTGTTTCTTACGCTAGTTCTTCTTGGTCTTCCTCAACAGCACAATACCCTTGCGCGGACCGGGTACCGCCCCCCTCAGGAACATGAGGCCCGATTCTTTGTCAATGCCAAATACCTGGAGACGCTTAATCGTAACGCGCTTCGCTCCAAAGTGCCCGGCCATTTTCAAGCCCGGAAAAACGCGAGCGGGAAATGTACCCGCACCCAACGATCCACGCTCCCGATGATTCTTGTTGCCGTGCGTCTCGCGTCCGCGTCTAAACCCATGGCGTTTTACCGTGCCGGCAAAACCATGTCCCTTCGAAGTTCCCGTAACATCTACGTACTCAACCCCTTCGAATACCTCGACACCCATTTTTTGACCCGGTTCAACTTTTTCCTCGGCCGAGTCAGGCTCGATCTCCTTAACAACGCGCGTCGGCACCGATCCGTGCTTCCTAAAATGACCCTCGAGCGGGCTACAGACCTTACCGTCGGGAATCGTGCCGAAGCCAAGCTGGACGGCACTGTAGCCGTCGCGATCCTCGGTCTTCACCTGGTGCACGACATTGGTTCCGGCCTGGATGATCGTCACCGGCGTATTGCGCCCGGTCTCTTCATCGAAGAGCCTTGTCATCCCAATCTTTTTGCCTATCAAGCCTTGCATACCACGTCACCTATTTGTTTCTAACTTAATGTTCGCCCACCAACACGTCCGCCAATCGTCCTTCATACGTTTTCTCTTCATGGCGGAGCATCTGACCTCAGACCTTGATCTCAACATCCACACCCGCCGGCAAATCAAGCCGCATCAGTGAATCCACGGTTTGCGGTGTAGATTCCAGAATATCGATCAACCGTTTATGAATCCTGGTCTCAAACTGCTCACGCGCTTTCTTGTTCACATGCGGAGACCTAAGAATCGTGTAAACCGATTTATCCGTCGGCAGCGGTATCGGCCCGGAAATACGAGCCCCCGTGCCCTTAGCGGTTCTCACGATATCCGAGGCCGACTTGTCTAAAATGTTGTGATCAAACGACTTCAACCGAATTCGGATTTTCTCGCCCGGCAAAGCTGTTTCTCCTTACTTTGTTATTCAACAATCTCGGTTACGACGCCAGCGCCAACCGTGCGGCCGCCTTCACGCACCGCAAAACGAAGCTCCTTTTCCATAGCGATAGGAGCAATAAGCTCAACCGTTAGGTTCGCGTTGTCACCGGGCATGATCATCTCAACACCCTCATCCAACGTTATCGAACCCGTCACATCCGTCGTGCGGAAATAGAACTGAGGACGATAGCCGTTGAAAAACGGCGTATGACGACCACCCTCTTCCTTCGACAACACGTACACCTCCGCCTTGAACTTCTTATGAGGCGTGATCGATCCCGGCGCCGCAAGCACCATCCCACGTTCAATCGCCGCCTTGTCGATCCCGCGAAGAAGACAACCGACATTGTCACCCGCCTGACCCTCGTCGAGAATCTTGCGGAACATCTCAACACCGGTCACAACCGTCTTCTGCGTCTCACGCATACCAACAATCTCAATATTGTCGTTGACATGTACCTTCCCGCGCTCCACTCGACCCGTCGCTACCGTACCCCGACCGGTAATGCTGAACACATCCTCAACCGGCATAAGAAACGGCTTGTCAATATCACGAGCCGGATCAGGAATATACGCATCAATCGCCTCAAGAAGCTTGTCGATCGAAGGCGTCCCTATCTCGCTGCCGTCTCCCTCAAGAGCCTTGAGCGCCGAGCCCTGCACGATAGGTATATCATCGCCCGGAAACTCATACTTGCTCAGAAGCTCACGAACCTCAAGCTCTACAAGCTCCAAAAGCTCAGGATCGTCGACCATGTCAACCTTGTTCATGTATACCACGATATACGGAACACCAACCTGACGAGCAAGAAGAATGTGCTCGCGCGTCTGAGGCATGGGACCGTCCGCCGCACTTACCACCAATATCGCACCGTCCATCTGCGCCGCACCGGTAACCATGTTCTTGATATAGTCGGCGTGACCGGGACAGTCCACGTGTGCATAGTGGCGCTTATCGGTCGAGTATTCCACATGAGCCGTCGCAATCGTTATCCCGCGCTCGCGCTCCTCCGGAGCATTGTCGATTTCGTCAAACTTCTTGATCTCAGAATAACCCTTGCTCGCCTGATGGAGCGTTATCGCCGCCGTCAGCGTCGTTTTGCCGTGGTCCACGTGCCCAATTGTACCCACGTTAACATGAGTCTTACT
>WJJU01000171.1 GCA_014729595.1 Chitinivibrionales bacterium | reverse complement strand
GTATCAATCCTTACTGGGATGTTGAAAGGTGAGGGAGCGCGGGAGCTGAGGCTATTTTCGAATTGGGTGGCTGCGTATCTGAAGAATACCGGCGCCGAAAAGGAGATTGAGAAGATACGGGATATCGAGGAGGTGAGGACCATGTGGGCGACGGCTGTAGAAGAGTATGGCAATAAGATCAGGCGCGAAGCCGAGACAATTGGCCGGAAACAGGGTGAGGAAATCGGTGAGAAGCGAGGTGAGAAACGAGGTGAGAAACGAGGTGAGAAACGAGGTGAGAAACGAGGTGAGAAAAAGACCCTTGCTCAAATTGTTCGCCGCGCAGACAAGGCGGGGTTCGATCGTGAGTCGATAGCCAAAATCGCCGGCTTGAGTATCAAAGACGTCGACGCCATTCTTGCCGAGGATGAAAGCTCCTTAAACGAAAAATGTCCGAGGTATGGAACGACGAAACGGAGCCGTCGGAAAAAGTAATTAAGCGGTGCTAATCAGAGATTGCAGCACAAATGAAGAAAGTTAGATACCCGCACGGGTCACCGGTGCATTTTCTCGAGAACAGTATTGTTATTGAGGTGTTCGAAGGGAGAAAAAGCATTAGGACCCCTACCCATCACTTGCAGAACTGAACGGTTCCATTTTTCAACCTTGTGCAGGTTGTTGAAGGCCGATTCTTTTTCGCATCCGCTAACCATCCCAGGCACATATATGGAGAAGGTACGGTAATCATCATCCCGCCTCACACAAAGCATTTCATGGGTATGTAGGGGAGTGGTACGATTTATTGGGTGGATTTCTCCTTGTCTGTACTTGGATGCCTTGATGTCACACATTTGCTTTCATTTGAGACTCATTTTTGTGGGGGCGACGCCGTTCGGCTAGGCGGTGCAATCGAAGAAATAAACTCCCTTCGTATCAACGATTTTCCATGGGGGATCCTTGACGTCATAAAAAGTAAGAAAAGGCAGTATGAGATTGTCGAAATATTGCTTGGTCATGCTAAAAATATGATTCCAGCCAATCACTGGCCTGGCATTATGAACCTACATGAGGCACTAATATGGATCGAATCAAACTTTGATCGGAAATTAACAATTGCTGATATTGCCGCAGTTCAAAATGTCCAATTCTCGCACCTGTGGAATATTCAAAAAGTGCCTTGACATATCACCAATGGCATACATAAAAGGACTTCGCCTTAAGAGAAGCGCCGCATTTCTTGTGACAACTGATTGGAGTCTCAAAGAGAGCCCCAATAAATGCGGATTCTATGATGCATTCCACTTTTCTCGCTCTTTTAATCGCCAATATGGCATTCCGCCCAGCCAGTTTTGAGCCCGATGAATATCAATTGACTTTTTTCTATTCCTTTGCATGAAAATCGCAATTTTATGCATGGAATTGAAATGATGCGGCTGCTATTTTTTAAAAATCACTTTTGCATAAGCAACTTCCGACAAAGAACTGGGTATCCCGAGAAAGGATTGGAAAAATGAAATTGAGACCGCTTACAAAATATTTGCCAAAAGTTACCGAAATTGGACTTGGCTGTTGGCAGCTTGGTGGAGGCTGGGGTAACCCATGTTGGGATGATGAAATCGCTCAAAAAATTCTTCTATCTGCATACAACGCGGGCATACGTTTTTTCGATACAGCCGATGTTTATGGCGGCGGTCAGAGTGAGCTTTCGCTGGGAAGGTTTCGCACAACGCATCCTGATATCCTAGTCGCTACCAAGTTGGGCAGGACCCCGGAGCTTTATCCTGATGGTTTTACTAAAGACGGTATACGGAGGGCCATTTCGAATTCAATCGAACGGCTTAAAATAGATCGCATTGATCTTGTGCAACTTCATTGCGTACCGAGAAGTGTGCTCGAGGCAGGGAGCATATTCGATTGGCTTCGTGAGATAAGGCATGAAGGGCTTATCAGGGCATTTGGCGCAAGTGTTGAGTCGATCGAGGAGGGGCGCATTTGTCTTGAGCAGGAAGGCCTTTCGTCTTTGCAAATAATCTTCAATATATTTCGACAAAAACCAATTACCGAGCTATTACCTTTTGCGCAAGCAAAAGAAGTGGGCGTTATTGTTAGATTGCCTTTGTCAAGTGGGCTCCTCACCGGGAAGATCAGTAAGGGTACTCGGTTCGGTGAACATGATCATAGGCATTTCAATCGCGATGGACGTTGTTTCAATGTCGGCGAAACGTTTTCGAGGATCGCTTTCGAGAAGGGCGTTGAAATGGCCAATCAGGTTAAAAAATTTGTTCCGGAACGGATGACGATGACGCAAATGGCCGTGCGCTGGGTTCTGGATCATGAGGCGGTATCGGTTGTTATTCCGGGTGCGAGTACCCCTGGGCAAGCGGAAGAAAATGCCGCAATATCAAATTTGACACCTCTAAGTGAGGAATTGCACTGTACATTGGACGATTTCTACCGAAAAAACGTTCAGCAATACATACGCGGACCATATTGAAGATGATTATCTACTAAGGGGGAATCTATGGATAGGTACTTTTTTGGACATCATAAATGCGCAACTAATTGGATGAGGCGATATATTAGGGACCTGTGCAAGCGCCATGGTTGGAGGTGTCAAGCGAGGAACGGTGGGAATGATCCATCGTTCAATACCGGGGCGGATTCAAAGTTCGTTTTTTATTGGAATTCATGGCCGGCCGATGCCGAGTCCATTCCGGTTGATGCGCCGGCGGTTCATTTAATCAGGGATCCCCGGGACGCTTTGGTATCGGGCTATTGGAGCTGGAAACAATCTCATCAGGAAAACGGAGAAAGGATTACCGCGGTAAGAGAACGTCTTAACAGCATGAGTCTCGAAGACGGATTGGTTCTTATGGTCGAACATATCACGTCCTTGGAGCAGTTGGCCGGCTGGAACTTTGACGGGACCGGCAACATTTACACCGTTCGGTATGAAGATATGGTGAATGCTACGTATGTTACGGTAAATAAAATGCTCGAGCACTGGAAATTATATCTTTCGGAAAAAGAGTTGGAAGAATTAATTGCCAAGCATTCATTTAAGGCAATCACAGGTCGGTCGCCGGGCGAAGAGGATACAAATCATCATTTCCGAAAAGGAGTTACGGGCGATTGGAAAAATTACTTCACTGATAAGGTTAAGGCCCGCTTTAAAAAAATTCACGGCGAGGCACTTTGTTCTTTGGGATATGAAAGCGATTTTGACTGGTAAAAAGGCGCCGACGAAGCTCTTAGGGTGGGTTACGATCTTTGCGATCACCCTAAAGTACGCTCACAATGCAAACGACTGCATTGCGTCCGGCTTCTCGGTCCGACGACGTCACAGAGCGCAATTACAACGAGTGTTCGATATGTTGTTGCTCTTTCCCCTCAATCGCCAATGAACCGGCTTGCCCAGCTCCGCACGGTTTTCCCATTGAGCACATGGAAAACGCGAAGGCGTTTGAGGGTTTCGGCGCTGAATGATGAAAGCGGAATCCACACAAGGTGTTTGCCCAGCTTGCGCGCATGCATTTTTTGGGTGACCCCGGGCTTTGCGCGCGATACGTACACCACTGATTTCTCTTTACTAAATAGAAGCGCTCCATAGGTGAGTTTTTGCGCCAGGGTTCGTATGTTGGGTGGATCCGCAAGAGAAAAAGCGCTGGGGACGGGTCGCGGCGGGAAAAGGAGCGATAGACCGCCGTAGTGTGACCGGGCGATTCCCGGCCCGATCATATCGCAGAAAGGATCGGTGGCGTAG
>WJJU01000170.1 GCA_014729595.1 Chitinivibrionales bacterium | reverse complement strand
GACCATGATCGGGTAGAACTGTGCGGTGTCGGGATTAAGTTCCTTGGCGAATCGAAGCGTTGTTTCAAGTGTCTGACGGGTTTCGCCGCGATTTCCCACCATAAAACAGCCATGGACGAGTATACCCGCACGTTTCGCATCCCTAACAAATTCCCGAATACGCTCTAATTTGGTGCCCTTGCGGATATTGTCCAGTATCCGTTGGTCGCCGCTCTCGAAGCCGACGCAGAACAAGCGGCACCCCGCTCGCTTCATGAGCCGCATTGTGTCGTAATCGACATCGGCTCGCGCATTTGCCGACCACGGGATACGCGTTGCGCCGATTTCGATAAGCCGCTCCGAAAGCCGTCGGCAGCGCTTGTGGTCCGCCGTCAGCGTATCGTCTTCGATCATGATTTCTTTGGCGTGAGGGAAATTATCGTTTATGTACTTGAATTCCGCGGCAACATTATCGACTGAACGCTTTCGATAACGATGCCCCTGAAGCGTCTGAGGAACGACACAGTAGGTGCAGCGAAAGGGGCAACCCCTGCCGGTGACAAGGGCGACGATCGGGTGGCGGCTGTGACCGTAGAAGTACGGCTCGATTGATAGATGACGGTGGTATACCGCCGATACAAACGGAAGGTCATCCAGATCTTCAATATACGGTCGAGGATCGTTTTTTACTATCGTCCCTTCGGAATCGCGATAAGCGATTCCCTTTATTCCGCTGAGCGCCTTACGGCCACCGCCTTCCTGCACCGCCGTCGCCGTCGCCACCACGGTGGCGTCGTACTCTCCATAGGCCGCCGCATCAACCTGGTCGTCGATTTGGAGCGTTTCGACCGGTAGAGCGGAAACATGAACCCCGACCAGAATGGTTATAAGGCCGGGTATTCGAGCTTTGAGCTTGGATGCCACCTCTACATCGTTGTAGATACTTGGCGTGGAAGTGTCGATTACCGCCAGACCGGGGGCGAACGTTTCAGCCCTGCGCACAATCTCCTCGACCCCTTGCCCGGCGGCCGGAGCATCGATCAGCAGCACTTCATGACCGCTTTTTTCAAGATAGCCCGCCGCGTACGACAACCACATGGGATAGTAAAGCGTGCCGCTTTTGGTTACGGCGGGCGAGCGCGATTCCCGCGAATATTTGGGTAGAAACGGCGGGTTTAATACCAGAACTTTCATCGTACTCCGATTCCGCTCATCAGGCCCCGATGAACTTATCAATCTTTGCTTTAAGAGGGCCCTTGGCTAAAAGACCTACCTGTTGATCCTCCACGCTTCCATTCTTGATGAACAGAAGACTGGGGATACTGTTGATACCATACTTGGACGCCACGTGCGGATTGTCGTCGATGTTGATCTTGGCGAACACAACGTTGCCGTCGTATTCTTCGGCGAGTTCCTCCAGGATCGGCGTAAGCATTTTGCATGGGCCGCACCAGGGTGCCCAAAAATCGACAACCACCGGTAGTTTGGACTCCAGTGCCTCCGCCTGAAACGTATCATCGGTCATCTCTTTGAGGTTCTCACTCGCCATTGCTGTTCTCCTTTCGGGGGGACGAACCCTTTTCATTGAGTTGTTCAATCATTCTTTCGTGAATCATTTTCCATTTTTGGGGATCCGTTCCGTGTTTTCTGAGAAAAGCCTGCGCGCTGTCGGCGGTAACGCCGGTTATTTGCTCCAATTGCACATAGCGACGCGCCTTTTCTTGCGCTGAAGCATTGGTGCGGCCAAGAATCTCGATACCCGCGAGGTATTCGATAATTGGCTCGGTCGCGGGGACGACGGTTTCCTTCTCTTTCTTTGCACAGCCTGAAAACAGGAGAAGACAAAGGACCGGTAAGGTTATAACGGCAGGATACATACGTTAAAAAATGGTGGGTGGGGACGATTGTGTCAAGGCATTGGATGCCAAGCGCTTACTTCCGAACTACTCCTCGGCGACTTCGCGTGCTCGTTCGCTTATGCAGAGGTCCTCTAAACCGGCAATTACGGACTGTGGGTCGATGCGGCGGAGGCAGGGTCTGGTAAGCCGAGGGCATACGTTGCCGCCGTGAGCATGGCAGGGACGACACCACAAGGGAGTCTCGAAAACGCGGTATGGGGGGATACCATACGGGAAAAAGCCGAAGTGGCGCGTGGTCGAGCCGTAAATAACGCCGGTACGAACGCCGCAAGCTCTCGCCAGGTGCGTTAAGCCGGTATCGTTACCAAAGCAGAGCCGGCACCGCTTCATCAGACATCCCAGCTCATACAAGGAGCCTTCACCCGCGACCGAAACGCATGAACCTCCAATTGCCTCGCATAATCGACGAGCGGGGCGGCGATCACCGGGGCCGCCGAAAACAACCACATTCCATCCGTTTGTTTGGAAGTATTTTCCGACGGTGCAAAACCGGCTGAGCGGCCACTGTTTATTGCGCCACGCCGAGAACGGTACAAGCGCAATCATGGGGCGAACAACGCTATGGGTGTTTTCGACAATTTTGTTTACCGTATCACCATTACCCCTAAGCGGCAGATAAAGTGGTGGTATGTCGTCCCTGGAAAGTGAATGGTATCCCGCCGCCTCCAGATATCGCGCGGCAACGTCTCTTCCCGCCGGATAGCGGTCACGACGAAGGGTAAGAAGGGCAAAGCGTTCCCGATGAAGCTTGTTGAAGACACCGGTGGATACCGACGGCATGTAGTGTGCGAGAATACGGGCGGTGCGGCGGTTGTTCTGAAGGTCAACAATTAAATCCCATTGGCGTTGAGCCAACTCCTTGATCGCCTCTCCGAGATTATGACGAGAAACCCCCGTAACCGAGGCCAAGCGATGATCATCGCAAAACAATTCCGCATAGTGCTTATCGGTAACAAAGTGCAACTCGGAATCGGGCTGAACACGGGATAGATACCCAAAGAGCGAGGTCGCGAGTATGACATCGCCCATCGATGACAAACGGATTATCAGCAGTTTCATTGAAGAGAATTTGCTCGTACCGAACGCTGTAAAGAGGTAAGGGGCGGAAAAAAATATAATTCGGGATTAACCGGTTCGCCGTGAAGACGGATTTCATAATGGAGATGGGGACCGGTAGCCAGACCCGTCGCACCAAGTGTGCCGATGCGATCCCCCCGTTCGACTCGCCGCCCTCTTCCGACGGTGACCGAATTAAGATGCGCATAGACGGTGGTGAAGCCGAAACCGTGAGATATGGTCACGCGCCGTCCCCAGGCATTGTGTACTTCGGTTTTAATCACCTTTCCCGAGGCGGTTGCTCGTACGGGAGTGCCGCGAACACCTGCGAAGTCTATTCCATAGTGTCGTTTTACCGCGCCGGTGAACGGATCTTTCATTTCGCCGAATCGAGCGATGACCGCCGTTTCCTCTTCAATGGGATAAATCAGCGGTATTCGAACGACGTCATCGGGGTTTTCTTTGAATTTGAGCGCCAAGGCTTCAAGATGCTTATGCCGTCGTTCGATATACGCCAGTACGCCCGCGCGTCCGATCGTGTCCGGCAAAGCCGCCCGCTCGATATGTGCGCTCTCTCTTACATGGTCGATACTCACCGTATTTTCGATAGTTTTTCGCCGACCCTCCAGCGTGCGAATCTGTTGCTCAAGCGATTTAAGTGCCCCGGCCATGTGATGTATCTTTTTGAGTAGTTTGCGATTTTGTTCCGCCAGGTTCTTTTTTTGGTTTTGCTCGACAACATTGACGGTAAGGCTGTTGAATGGGATACAATAGCCGACGAATCCTCCGATACAAACCAGCACAACCGCAACGACGGCAACGACGCGAATCCGGAAATACCGGGTTCGCGCCTTGCCCTCCGGAACGATTGCCAATTCAATAGCTTTTTTGGGCATTAGATAGCGGTCGGCTCTTCTTCCGCGCGGCTCTTTTCTTCTTTGGCCGCTTTGACTTCATCGGGAACGATTTTAATTTTCTTGTCGATTTCTTCAAGTTCCCGCTTAAGATCTCCAATGCTTTCCACCGCTTTTCGCACGGTCAAGTCACTCTCGATCTCGCTCCCACGTCCTTCATTCATAAGCTCGACGACTCTTTCACCGATGTCGACCGCGTTGCGCTCAATCTTGCGCCTCGCCGCAAGCTCTTCGATTTTGAGCTTCCCGACCTTCGTGTACTCCTCGATTTTCTCCATCGATGTCGCGGCGCCGTCCTTCAGTCCCTTCTTGATCTTTTCCCACACGTTGTCCTGTTCCATGCGATCCTCCTTACTACTAGATGTATGGTTTACGGATTTTCCTTATGTGTTCATTGCCATAATATCTTGCCCGCCTCTTCCACGGTTCCAATTTCAAATGTCTTGGTATTTTTCGCTTCTTCATCCGCACCAAGCTTCCGCAAAGCCTCACCGCTCGGGGAGGCGATGCGTGAAACCAATCCTAATAATACATTTCGGCACCCCATTCACGAAAAAGGCCCCCCGGATTGCTGAGCCGGCGCACGCTCCGGACGACGGCGAATGACCGTGTCGCCGCGGTCTGAGGCCCAACTCCCCAGAGCCGACCTTCATCATATCCCATGCTCCACGAACTACGCTTAGGTACACCTTGCGCGGTCGACTTTCAGGCTTTTCCGCATCCGTTTCCTTGATGGCCGGTTTGCGACGTCGGGACTGACCCACGTCAAAATCTGATCCTCGCGCAATAGTTACGCAATGGGCTATTTTTTCGGATTGGATGCAATCAGCTTAGGTTGGAATTCGAGATGTTGGCCGATCAAGCACATGAGAAGGATTCGCTCTTCGCCGGGGATGCAATTCTTCCTCGTTGAAACAAGCGGCGGGGATACCATTCCCTAGTAAGGCGCTCAGTAATGCTATGCAAACCTGTTTTCTTTTAACCCACTCACATCGCGACGTCTCGCAAGGGTTGGTGATCACTCTCTACGGTGCTTCAGGCGAAGGGCCGCCCGTCCGAGTTCTAATCGATAATTTTAGACCTCCGTTTTTTGTTTCGCGCGACACCCCGGAATCGCTGACACAAGAGGCGGATGAGCGAAAGCCTCTCGCAATGCATTCCATGGACGGGTACGATGTTGACTGCCTCTATTTTCGTACGTATACGGAACTTCAAAACTGTGCCAAGCGTCTTCGCCGAGCGGGGGTGCGGACCTACGAATCCGATGTGCACCCGGTGGAACGATTTCTTATGGAACGACGGGTTGCGGGCGGGTTCCGTGTGGAGGGGGAAGAGCGAATCGAGAAGGGCGTCGCCGTTTACCGCAATCCAAGGATTCGCGGCGCCGACGTCACGACTAAATTTCGGGTGCTATCGCTGGATATCGAGACCTGCGTCAGTACTCGGCGGCTCTACAGTATCGCCTGTGCCGCGCGGCGTCGAACGGTCTTGATGATCGGGGATCTTGACGACACCGACGAGATAAGCTATTGCCGTGATGAAAAAGAATTGCTGGTGCGTTTCTTAACGGTAATGGCCGATGAAGATCCCGACGTTATCATCGGCTGGAACATTGTCGATTTTGATTTGAGCTTTCTGGCGCGTCGTTTTGAAGCTCATCGGATACCATTTGCCG